>CADBRW010000206.1 GCA_902797155.1 uncultured Lachnospiraceae bacterium | reverse complement strand
CTTCGTCATTCTTTGCTCCGACTGACAGGAGCGTCATTCAGGAAGCTTGCGGAGACGGTAGCCCATTCCCCAGACGGTTTCGATATAATCGAAATCATCCTTCTTCCGGAGCTTGCTCCGCAGGTTGCTCATATGAACCTTCAGGGACTGATCCTCGGGAAAATATTCCTCATTCCAGACACTCTCAAAAAGGTTGGCCTTGGAGAAGAGCTTCTTCGGGTTTTCCAGAAGCAGCTCCAGGATCTGGTATTCCCTGGCGGTGAGAGACAGATCTTCGCCCTTTACAGTGACAAGGGAGCTGCTCGGATCCAGGATGATATTTCCGTAGGTGAGGCGCTTCACCGTACTTCCTTCATTGACACCCCCGGATGTTCCGATCCGGAGTCCGGAGACTGCGCCGTCCTCTATTCGTAGCTGAATCTGATAGCGTCGTGCAACAGCCTCGATCCTTACCAGTACATCAGGCAGTTCGAAAGGCTTTATGATGTAGTCATCCGCACCGGCTCTCATCATGGCCATACGGCTGTCCAGGGCGGATACTGCGGAGATCACGATCACCGGGATGTCCGTAACGGCACGGAATTTCGGCAGCAGCTCCTCCCCGGAGAAGCCGGGAAGCATCATATCCAGAAGGATCGTGCCGTAGTCCTTTGTGTGTGCCTTCAGTTCATTCAGTCCTCCGACCCCGTCGTAGCGGGCAGTGGTCTCATATCCGTTTTTGGTAAGATAGGTGGAGAGAAGAGTTGCGATCTCCCGGTCATCTTCGATGATGAGTATCTTCATATGTCACCTCTCGGCATGGTGAGACGGATCTCGAACATTTCCCCCTCAGCCCTGCCTTCGATCTGAAAAGCCATGGCATCAGCCAGTTCCTTTACTACATACAGCCCAAGCCCCGTGCCCGGTCCGGAACGGGCCTTCGCGCGGTAGAAGGGCTCAAAGATATGGTCCACGTCAAGGGTGATGCTTTCGTCCATATCATTCCTGAGAATGAAACAGATCTGCCCTTCTCCGGCAGGATCCGAAGCTGCATCCGTTCCATCGCTTCCGGTCGGGTTGGCGGTGGTTTTCGTTGCAGTGAGCTCGATCCGGCTTTTGGCGTATTTTCGTACATTGGAGAAAAGATTCTCCAGGATCCGTTCCAGGTAGTGCCGGTCCGCCCGTACGGTCAGCTGTTCCTCCGGAATGGACATCCTCGGTTCGATCCCGGAGGCCTCGATCCAGGCGTACTGTCCCATCATTACCTCGGAAAGGACGATGTCGAAGCGGACGGTCTCCAGCGGAAGGGACTTCTTTGCATCCAGGTAGGTGACCTCGAAGAATTCATCTGAGAGAGTTTTCAGATACCGCATCCGTTCGGAAACGATGCAGAGATAGTCCCGGATCTCCGTCAGCTCCTGCGTCCGTACAGCGATATCTTCGCATGGATCCTCCGCGGTGGTCTTTCCGTCTGTGGCCGGCTTCGTGTTCTGCGTCGCCCCCTCCGTCAGCATGCCGTCCACGGCTTCCTTCACCATCTGCAGATATCCGTCCGCAGCGGTAAGGGGCGTCCGGAAATCGTGGGACACACCGGCCATGATGGTTCGCACCCGGCGCTCCTCTTCGGCAGACCGGTTCGCAGCGGTCCTAAGCTCCTCAACCAGCAGATTGATCTCCCTGGCCAGCTCTACGGAAGACGCACCAAAGGAAGCAACCTTGATGGGTTGCTCCCTGTCAGTGGTCCGTATTTCATTTAGCTGTTCTCTGAAGGTCCGAAGCTCTGCCTGAAGACTGAGATACCGCACCAGAAGGATCAGTGCCAGCAGTCCCAGCAGGGAGCATCCGACGATCAGGACGATGGTTAAGCTGTCCATAAAACATCCTACATTTTCCATATAGTCCTATATGTTTAGGATACGGCAATCTCCGAAATGTTTCAACGTGAATTTCGGGCAGCATCAATAGTCCTTTCGGGAGTAGATGAAGCAGGCGATCCCACCCCACAGCAGCAGTTCAAGGACGAAGCCT
>CADBRW010000205.1 GCA_902797155.1 uncultured Lachnospiraceae bacterium | reverse complement strand
GCCTACCGGGAGGAGGGCGTGGACAGCGTCCTTTCCGTGGTCCGGGAAAAGCGGTTCCACTGGGCAGAGGATGCGGAGGGCTTTGCAGCGCCTACGAATTACGATGTGTTCCACCGCCCGCGCCGTCAGGAATTCGACGGATATCTGGTGGAGAACGGCGCATTTTACATTTGCTCCAAGGCAGATCTGCTGAAGTCGAAGAACCGGCTCTCCGGCCATATCAAGGCCGTGGAAATGCATCCGGATACCTCCTTCGAGATCGATGAGCCCAGCGACTGGATCATCATAGAAGCCCTGATGAAGAAGAACGGGATCACCGCTCCGGCAGAGATCCCCGAGATAAAGCTCTTCCTCACCGACTGCGACGGCTGTCTTACCGACGGCGGCATGTATTACTCCGAGAAGGGAGACGAGCTGAAGAAGTTCAATACCCGGGATGGTATGGGCCTCGCGCTGCTCCGGGAGCGGGGAGTGAAGACCGGCATCATCACCGGTGAATCCGTGGACCTGAACCGGAGACGTGCCGAGAAGCTGAAGCTGGATATACTGGAAGCAGGCTGTAGGGACAAGAAAGCTGCCATCCTCCGACTCTGTGAGGAGTACGGCATCCGTCCCGAGGAGGTCTGCTACATCGGGGATGACTATAACGATATCGAAGCCATAAGCCTGGCGGGCTACGGCTGCTGTCCCGCGGATGCCCGCAGGGAGGTAAAGGCCGTGGCGGATTATGTGACAGAAGCTAAGGGAGGAGAAGGCGTGATCCGCGAGGTGATCGAAAGGCTGCTCAGCCGGTAATGATCATTCTTGGACAAGGAGCCGAAAACCATGTCAGATAGTAGTACTGAAAAACTTGGAAAGAAGGCGGTGAAGGCCGGAACGGCCTACGTGGTCTCCAATATCGCCGTAAAGGCGGCGTTTGCCCTGACCACCCCGATCTTCGTCCGAATGATGACCAAAGCTGAATACGGAACGGTTTCCATGTTTACCTCCTGGAGCACGCTGCTGTATCCCTTCTTTTCACTGCAGCTTGCCACCAGTATCGGAAGAGCCAAGATCGACTATCCGGATAAGCTGGATGAGTACACGGGATCCATGCAGGTCCTGTCCGCGGTGGTTTCCGCCGTCTGGGTCCTGCTCAGCATCATCCTGATCGTACCCGTCAGCGGCTGGCTGGAGCTGACGGAGATGGAAACCATACTTCTGATGCTGTATATGTTCTTCTCACCTGCCATCAGCTTCCGGCAGGGCATTCTGCGCTACCGCTATCAGGTGAAGCAGAACATTTTTATAGCATGGTATACCATTCTGGGTACGGTGGTGCTGTCCTTCGTGCTGATGTTCTTCCTGAAGGGAGACATGGCGCTGTATCGATGCATCGGTATCGCCGTTCCGCCCATTTTACTTTCCGTCGTCTTCTGGGCCCAGGAGGCGAAGAAGAAGACTCTGAGGGTGAACAAGGGCTACTGGAAATACGGCTGGATGATCTCCGGACCCATGATCATCCATCAGCTGTCCCTGTACGTCCTGTCCCAGTCGGACCGCGTCCTGATCACGAAATTCTGCGGCAAGGAGGACGCCGGTGTCTACAGTCTTGCCTATACCATCGGTGTGCTGCTGGCGGTGATCACGAATGCCATCAGTGACGCCTGGCTTCCATGGTTCCACGACACCTACCACGCAAAGCGCTTCGAGGACATTAAGAAAAATGCGAAGCCTCTCGTGGCCCTGGGTGTCTACATCGGACTTGCCACCGTGGCGCTGGCTCCCGAGCTGGTGCTGATCTTCGGCGGCAGGAAGTACATGAGCGGTGTCTACTGCGTGGCACCGGTTGCTATCGGCATCATCTGCCGGTACATTTATTCCCATTACGTAAATATCGAGATCCATCTGAAGAAGACGAAATACATCTCCATCGGTACGGCCACGGCTGCGGTGGTAAATGTGATACTGAATTTCATTTTCATCCCGATGTACGGATATGTTGCCGCGGCATACACCACGTTGGCAAGCTACCTGCTGCTGATGCTGATGCATTATTCCATAACGCGGTTTGTGCTGAAGGTGAGGATCTACGATGACATCTTCATGTTTGCATCCATCCTGCTTTCCGTGGGTGCATCCATCCTGCTGCTGTTCACCTATGACTACACGCTTCTTCGGTACGGGATCATTCTGGTGGGCTTCCTGTCCTTCCTCTTTGTGTTCAGGGATTATATAAAGAAGGGCTGGAAGGTCGTAAAGAAGCGGATGCACCGGTCAAAGGCGGCAGAGTAATAACTTGAATTTGGAGAGATGATATGAAGGACTTGAAAATGAGACGATTGCTGGTTTCCATTCTGGCGGCCATGCTCCTGCTGGGGATCTTTGTTACGGACGGGGGTACGGTACGGGCAGACGGGAAGGACAAGGGCAATACATTTACGGTGGGCTTTGATGCGGAATTCCCGCCATATGGTTACAAGGATACCGACGGATCGTACGTGGGCTTCGACCTGGATCTGGCAGAGGAGGTGTGCAGGCGCCGGGGCTGGACTCTGGTGAAGCAGCCCATCGACTGGGATTCCAAGGATATGGAGCTGAACTCAGGGACCATTGACTGTATCTGGAACGGTTTTACCATCCAGGGAAGAGAGGACAGCTATACCTGGACCACGCCCTACGTGGACAATTCCCAGGTGGTGGTGGTTCGCACGGATTCCGACATACAGAAGCCGGAGGACCTGGCTGGGAAAACGGTGATCGTGCAGACGGATTCCTCTGCTCTGGCGGCCTTCACCGGTGAGGATGCGGAGCAGGCAAATAAGGACCTGGCGGCTTCCTTCGCGGAGCTGCAGCAGGTTGCGGATTATAACAGTGCCTTCATGAATCTGGAGGCAGGTGCTGCGGATGCGGTGTGCCTGGATATCGGCGTGGCGAAGCACGAGCTGACCAACCGCGGGGATGCCTTCCGTATGCTGGATGACATCATTTCCACGGAGCAGTACGGCGTGGGCTTCAAGCTGGGAAATGAGGAGCTTCGGGATCAGGTTCAGGAGACCCTGAATGAGATGGCGGCGGACGGCACATTTGCAAAGATCGCAGAGACCTGGGAGCTTTCGGACAGTGTATGTCTGGGCAAAGAGACGGATCTGAAGAAAGAGGAGGATGTGACGGAAGATAAGGAGGGAAGCTCCGAGACTCCGGCCACCGGTGCGTTGGAGGAGAAGAAGCCCTTCGGTGAGCGTTTCGTCGACATCACGAAGCAGCTGGGGAAGGGCATGCTGGCGACTCTCGCCATTTTCTTTCTGACGCTGATCTTCTCCATGCCTCTGGGACTGCTGCTGACGGCCATCCGTATGTCGCGGTTCAAGGTACTGCAGTGGATCGCCAAGATCTACATCTCCATCCTGCGTGGAACCCCGCTGATGCTGCAGCTGCTGGTGGTCTTCTTCGGACCCCACTTCATTTTCGGCATCGAGACCTCGTCGAATTACCGCTTCTTCGCGGTGATCATCGGCTTCTCGCTGAACTATGCAGCCTACTTCGCGGAGATCTTCCGTGCCGGCATCGAGGGCGTGCCCCTGGGACAGCGTGAGGCAGCGGAGGTGCTGGGCTATTCCAGGACCCAGACCTACTGGAAGATCATCTTCCCGCAGATGGTAAAACGTGTCATCCCGCCGGTAACCAACGAGATCATCACCCTGGTCAAGGATACCTCCCTGGCCTTCGCACTGGCCTACACCGAGATGTTCACTCTGGCAAAGCAGGTAACTGCCGCCGAGTCCAGTATCCTGCCGCTCTTCATCGCGGGTCTGTTCTACTATGTGTTCAACTTCATTGTGGCTTTGGTCATGGCACAGGTGGAGAAGAAGATGCAGTATTACGACCGCTATAGGAAGATCTCACGGCATGAGCTGAATGCGAAGAATAGGTGATTAGGAGGATCGGTCTATGGCACTCTTTGAGATAAATAATATCAAAAAGGCATTTGAGGATCATGAGGTCCTGAAGGATATCTCCATCTCCGTGGAACCGGGAGAGGTGGTTGCGATCCTGGGCCCCTCGGGCTCCGGTAAGTCCACTCTGCTCAGGTGCTCGACACTGCTGGAGGAGATGGATGACGGTACTCTTTCCTTTGACGGAAAGGCAGCCTGCAGAAGCGTGAACGGGAAGGCGGTATATGCCTCCAAGAATGAGATCCGGGAGATCAAGCAGACCTACGGGCTTGTGTTCCAGGATTTTAACCTGTTCCCACATTATACAGTCCTGAAAAATGTGTGTGACGCGCCCGTCCACGTGCTGAAACGTGACAGGGCAGAGGTGGAAGCGGAAGCAAGGGAGCTTCTGAAGAAGGTGGGACTGGACGAGAAGCTGGACAACTATCCCTCCCAGCTCTCCGGCGGACAGCAGCAGCGTGTGGCCATCGCCCGCGCCCTGGCCATGAAACCGAAGATCATCTTCTTCGATGAGCCCACCTCCGCACTGGATCCGGAGATCACCGCCGGCATACTCCGCGTCCTTCGCCAGCTGGCGGAAGAGAAAATGACCATGGTCATCGTTACCCACGAGATCGCCTTCGCCCGGAAGGTGGCCGACCGCGTTATCTTTATGGACGGCGGTGTCATCGTCGAGGAAGGCAGACCTGAGGACGTCATCGACAACCCCGGCAACGAACGCACCAGAGCCTTCCTGCAGAAGATGGAGGCATAAAGGAAGCCTTCCCCTTGAGGGGAAGGTGTCAGCTGCGAAGCAGCTGACGGATGAGGTGATGGCATGAAGCGCCTGCGATTAAACGGAATGAGGTGTCCATGAATGAAACGGCCAACAGCAAACTGACCCCATATGCCAGGAAACTCCGCAAAGAAATGACAAAGGAAGAGCGCCATCTTTGGTATGATTTTCTGAAAGGGCTTCCGGTCACGATCTCGCGTCAGAAAGTGATCGGTGACTACATCGTTGATTTTTACTGCGCGAAGAAAAAGACTGTTATTGAGTTAGACGGATCCCAGCATTTTGAAGATGAAGGAATAGAAGAAGATAAGAAAAGAGATGCGTATCTGAACGGTTTGGGAATCAGGGTTCTGAGATATTCGAATTATGAGGTGAATCGGAATTTTCAAGGAGTGTGTGAGGACATCCTGTTGAAGCTGGAGGTACAATTTGATTAGAAATGAAAACCGGAGCGGGTTTTGGAATTATTCCGAACCTGCTCCGGTTTTTTCGTATTGTATTTTAATATTACGGATTTTGTGGCGCCACACCTCATCCGGCCCCTGCGGGGCCACCTTCCCCTCAAGGGGAAGGCGTTGCCTGCTGTTACAGCGGCGCGGTATAGTTGTCACTGATGGTATGATACTGCTTGTACTCGTTGACTCTGGTCTGGATTCTCTCTCTCGGATCCAGCAGGTCGCTGAGGGACGCATCGTGGTTCAGATGGTCGATGATGATGGCGATGTACTTGCTGAGGTCCGCGGACTCGTACCAGGGGCGGGAGAAGAGCTCAGGCTTCTGATAGGTGACGTTGGTGGTAATGACCTTCTCGATGAAGCCGTCTGCGTAGGCCTGATCGAAGACATCCAACCCTGCGGTGAAAAGTCCGAAGGTGGACAGGCAGAATACCCGCTTAGCGTGCAGGCTCTTCAGCTTCTTCGCAACGTCCAGCATACTCTCGCCGGATGCGATCATATCGTCGATGATGATCACATCCTTGCCCTCTACGTTGTCGCCCAGGAACTCGTGCTTAACGATGGGGTTCTTGCCGTTCACGACCTTGGAATAGTCACGGCGCTTGTAGAACATACCTACGTCAACGCCGAAATGGTTTGCAAAGTAAATTGCTCGGTGCATAGCACCCTCATCCGGAGAGATGACCATCAGATGGTCCTTGTCGATTTCCAGATCCGGAGTGGAGCGGAGCAGGGACTTGATGAACTGATAGGTGGGCATGATGTTCTCGAAGCCGCTGACCGGGATGGCATTCTGCACCCGCGGATCATGGGCGTCAAATGTGATGATGTTCGTCACACCGTAGCTTACCAGCTCCTGCAGGGCCAGCGCGCAGTCCAGGGACTCGCGGTTGGTACGCTTGTGCTGGCGGGACTCATACAGGAAGGGCATGATGATGTTGATGCGGTTGGCCTTGCCGGCAGCCGCAGCGATCACACGCTTCAGGTCCTGATAATGATCATCCGGGGACATGGGCACCATACGCCCGCCCAGATTGTATTCGATGTTGTAATTCCCCACATCCACCAGGATATAGAGATCGGTTCCGCGGACAGATTCCTTGATCATGCCCTTTGCCTCACCGGAAGCGAACCGCGGGCATTCGGATTTTACGATATAGGTGTCTCTTTCATAACCGTTAAAATGTATGTCCGTATTCTCTGGCTTGGAGCGCTCTTTTCTCCAGCGAACCAGGTAGTCGTCAACCTTCTTTCCCAGTTCCTCACAGCTCTTCATGGGAATGATCCCAAGACGTCCGACGGGTACGGTGATCAGTTTACTTGCATCAGGCATAGGTGGTTATCCTCCGTGTTCTTATTCTACAGTTGCCTTAAGTGCCTCGGTCTTCTTCTTCGACCGGATATCTTCACCATAAAAATGGCAGATCTCATAACGTTCCACGATCCTTGACAGGATGCGGTCCTCATAGCGTTCTCCGAACTGCTGCAGCGGCAGGTTCGTGGAAATGACGGTGGACCGGTTCTGCAGCATCCGCCGGTTGATGATCTCAAACAGCTGGGAGCGCGTGAAGTTCGTGGTGTTCTCCGTCCCCAGATCGTCAATGACCAGGAGATGGGAGCTATAGATCAGGTTGTACACCGGCTTCACCCGTTCACGCTGGTCCGGCGCTATGGGCATATAATAGGGCGACAGAATGTCGTAAAAAAGCTCATTTGCGGTAAGATACAGGACGGAGCGTCCATGGGCCATCATCTCAGCGGCGATGCAGTTGGAGAGGAAGGTCTTCCCCACACCGGTGCGGCCGTAGAAGAGGAAGCTCTGCCCCTTCGGCTCGTCTGTAGTGGCAAACTCCTTTGCCTTACTATGATAGATTTCGATACATTTCCGTGGCGACGGCCTGTTCTCCTGGGGCTCATCGCTGTAATAGTCAAAGGAAAATGTGCCGAAATTCTCTTTCTCAAGCACATCGGCCAGTCCCGACTGGCGGTAGAGCAGCTCCATCATATATTTCTGGTAGCAGATGCAGCGCTTTCCGTCCACCGTGCCCTCGTCCTTGCAGAGAGGACAGTCATAGGTTCGGGCCAGATAATCGGCAGGGTAGCCGTTGTCCGAAAGGATCCGGTCGAACTGCTCCCGAAGGTCCTTGGTCTTTGCCTTGCCCTCGGCACGCACGGAGGCAGCAGCATCAGGAGAGAGGGTCACGATCCTCCGCATGGTGGAGGTATTCGTGGAGACGATCTCCCTGTCCAGCCGGTTCAGCTCGGGATACTCTGTGAAGAGCTTCCTCCGCCGGTCGGTCAGGGCCCGTTCGTTTCTCGTCCGGATCCTGCTGTAAATGTCTTCGATATCGGTGTTGCCGATGGTATAAAAATAGGCCATGATTGATTAGGATTCCTTTATCTTCTTGATGGACAGCTGCTCGATGAGATCGATGTCATCTGCCAGGGTGCCCCTTACGAAGTCGTTCTGCTGAGTCTTCGCCTTCGACGCCTTGGAAGCGGAAAGGTTGTGATCCAGCTTCTTTACCTCCTCGGGAGTGGTGAAGCCCTGCTTATGCCAGCTCTCCAGGATGCCCTGCACGTAGGCAAAACCCACATTTCCGGGCTTCTTCATCAAAGCGGTCTCGCAGGCAAGCACCAGCATCTCATCTGAGAATCCGAAGCGTGTCTTCCAGTCCTCGATCATGCGGACCTCCGCATCCGTGGGGATGTAGCGGTCCCGAATGCCCAGGGCGCGAAGCAGCTGTGTACCGAAGAAGCGGCGGGTGTTGGCCTGCTGGGCCTCCTCCCTGGTCCGGATCCCCTGCTCAGCCCAGGAGGCAGCCACCTTGCGGTAGTAGTCCGCCTTGGTACGTTCCGGGTGGGTATCCTTGTCCTCGGCACAGTATTCCAGCAAATATTCGCACAGCCCGAAGGGCAGCTTCAGATCATCATAAATGTACCAAAGAGCGTTCACGTCCTTGTCGGCTAGCGGGCGGTCGAAATATGCCTCTGCCTGGGCCCTCAGCTCGCAGAACTGCGGATCCTCCAGGGCCTTTGCCAGCTCCCGTACGGAGGGCTGCTTCTTACGGCCCTTCTCCTTGGCAGGTGCCGGTGCTGCCGGCTCGGCTGCGGGTGCGGCGTCCTCCTGGCGTACCAGGCGGAAGTCAACGATCCGGGATGCCTGTCCTGCTGCCTCAGGGCTCTGAGGCTGGCAGAGGATCAGTCCCACCGGGTTCCCCATCTCGTCCTGACTGTACTGCAGGAGACCCTTGCTGATCCAGTATTTGATGGCCCGGGACACATCGTTGTCCGTGCAGTTCAAGTGGTCTGCCACCTCTGTCAGTGAACACATCTGGCGGTTGCTCTGCTGCAGCCGGAGCAGGTACAGATACACCTTCACGAAGGTGCCGTTTGCCTCCGGCATATAGTAGTCGATGAATATATTTGAGAGGATGGAATTACTCCCTGTATCCTCGGATGAAAGCGTTATAGTTCCCATAGTTTTGATACCTCTTCCTTTGGTGCAAATGAATTATAACACAAAGAAAAGGAATTGCAACTTGTCTGAAAGCCGAAGAAGCCTTGTGGATAATGTGGATAAATCAGTTGACAGTTACATTATGATACAGAAATCCGTGCTTTTTGTAGCGGTGGATATTCCGTGGTAATCAAGAAAAATCCGCAGCGGGAGCTGCGGATTAATTTGTGGAAAATGTTGATAACTACTTCGAAAGCAGGTCAACCCCAACAGAATCAATGGGTCCGGCTCCCATAGTTATTAACAGATCGTTGTTCCTGCAATGTTCGGTAAAATATTTTTCAATTGTGGGAAAATCCCCCAAATACACGGCGTCACAGCCAAGTTGTTTTAATTTCTCCTCCAGATCACGGGAGTGAACCGTGCCGTCATCCTTCTCCCGGGCTGCGTAAATGTCAGCGATCAGCACATGATCCGCAGGGGACAGAGCCTCTGCGAAGTCGGGAAGCAGCGCCTTGGTACGGGAATAGGTGTGGGGCTGGAATGCGATCCAGAGCTCTCCCTTTGCCACGGAACGTCCCACCGCAACCGTTGCTGCGATCTCCGTGGGATGGTGCGCATAGTCATCCACGATGGTGACCCCGTTCTCCAGCCGTCCCTTGAACTCGAAGCGGCGCTTCGCGCTGGAGCAGGAACGGAGACCGGCAAGAATCGGACCCATCTCGATCCCCAGTGCCTCGGCTGCCGCGATGGCAGAGAGGGAATTCACAGCGTTATGCTCGCCGGTGACGGAAAGCACGACCCTCGGACCGGCACCTTCGATATCATCTGCAGCAGTGGCGCTGCTGTCTGCATCCCCGTCCGAACTGCCGGTGGCTTCCGCAATCCCCGGCTTTCGAATCAGAGTATAGGTGGGATGGCCGTCCTCATCCATCAGGATGGCGGTTGCGCGGTAATCGTTCTGTTCTCCCAGACCGAAGGTGATGAGCCGGCAGTTCTTTTCGGCTACGGCCTTACGGATGTCCTCCAGATAGGGCATGTCGCCGTTTACGATAAGGATCCCTCCGTCCTGCAGCTTCGTTGCGAAGGTCGCGAAGGACTTCACGATGTTCTCCAGATTATGGAAGAAATCCAGATGGTCATTGTCGATGTTCAGAATAATGCTGAGATAGGGCCGGAAGGCGTGATAGCTGTTGGTGTACTCGCAGGCCTCCGTCACGAAGTAGGGTGAGGAACCGGTGCGGATATTTCCGCCGATCACATCCAGCATACCGCCGATGGAAACCGTGGGATCCTTCTCAGCCGTCAGCAGGATATGCGCCAGCATGGCAGTGGTTGTGGTCTTGCCGTGGGTTCCGCTGACAGCGATGCTGTACCTGTAATTGTCCATGATCTGTCCCAGCAGTTGGGCGCGGGAGAGCAGCGGAAGCTCCTTCTCCTTCGCATAGAGCAGCTCCGGGTTGTCCTCGGAAATGGCTGCGGTGTAGACCACCAACGCGGTGTCGGGCTCGCTGACCAGGTTCTCGGCCACCTGCCCGTAGTAGATACGGATGCCCTTCTCCGTCAGCATCTTCGTGACGTCGGATTCCCGGACGTCCGAACCGGTGACGGTAAAACCTTCCTTATTCAAAATCTCGGCAAGACCGCTCATGCTGATGCCGCCGATGCCGATGAAATGTACGTGACAGGGTTTTGTAAAATCAATCTGATACATAGAGGTACCTTCTTCTGTTTCATTTATTCTGCGGAACTTCCGGGGGCGGTGCCTGCCGGAAGCCGTGAACTTTATTTTAACACGTTTCCGCAGGATAGGGCAATCCCTGCATAGAAAAATCTTGACAATCACATTTAAGAATATAAAATAGATGTTAGCGATTTATTTCGGTTATTAAGCGAAATGTCCCGAATATTTTACGATTGGAGATGATTCATCATGGAGAAGAAGAATATTGACTGGGGTTCCATCGGGTTTGGCTATATGCAGACAGACAAGGCGTATGTGTCCCTTTACAAGGATGGCGCGTGGGATGAGGGAACTCTGACCGAAGACCATACCATCACCATGAGCGAATGTGCCTGCGTGCTGCAGTATGCGCAGACCTGCTTTGAGGGTCTGAAGGCATACACCACAGAGGACGGCCGGATCGTTACCTTCCGCCCGGACCTGAATGCGGACCGTATGATCGACACCGCAAAGCGCCTGGAGATGCCCCCGTTCCCGAAGGAGCGTTTCATCGATGCAGTTCGCCAGGTAGTAAAGGCAAATGAAGCATGGGTTCCGCCCTACGGCTCCGGTGCAACTCTGTACCTTCGTCCGTTTATGTTCGGTTCCAACGCGGTTATCGGCGTTAAGCCTGCTGACGAATATCAGTTCCGTTGCTTCGCAACACCGGTAGGCCCGTACTTCAAGGGCGGCGCAAAGCCGATCACCATCCGTGTCAGTGACTTCGACCGTGCAGCTCCGCATGGTACCGGCCACATCAAAGCCGGCCTGAACTATGCCATGAGCCTGCATGCCATCGTTGATGC
>CADBRW010000204.1 GCA_902797155.1 uncultured Lachnospiraceae bacterium | reverse complement strand
GGTGCTTGCCATATATAAGAGTATGAAGGAAGGCTGTCCGGTAAAGCTTCCGCTTGCTGATTTCGCGAGCACGGACATGGCCGGAACCTTTGGAGAAAAAGCAGACGAAGTATAAGGACAAGGTGTTTCTATGGACTATTTTGTACATGAAAGCAGTTATGTAGATGAGGGCGCAGTCATTGGTACGGGTACGAAGATCTGGCATTTCTGTCATATCCAATCCGGTGCAAAGATCGGCAATGACTGCTCACTTGGCCAGAATGTAAATGTGGCGGGTGGTGCGGTGATCGGAAACCGCTGTAAGCTGCAAAACAATGTTTCGGTCTATGAAGGTGTCGTCCTGGAGGACGGTGTCTTCTGCGGACCTTCCTGTGTGTTCACAAACGATCTGACTCCGAGGGCAGAGTACCCGAAGGGAAGAGAGAATTACAAAAAAACAACGGTGAAGAAGGGCGCCTCCATCGGTGCGAATGCCACAGTGGTGTGCGGACATACGATAGGGGCCTATGCCATGGTTGCGGCAGGAGCCGTTGTTACCTTTGATGTCCCTGATCATGCCCTGGTAGCCGGAATCCCGGCCAGAGTCGTGGGACGTGTTGATGAAAAGGGCAATATAGTGGAGTGGTTCAGGAATGATAAAAAGGTGGAGTGAGTTACCGCCGGAGCTTATGTGTCCGGAGATAAAGAAATACTACAGGCGGCTGTACAGGAGAAGAGGAAGCTTGCTGATCAAACGACTGTTTGATATAATTGCCTCATTCATTTTACTGATCCTGCTTCTCCCGGTAATGGTCGGAATTGCCGTTTGGATCAAGCTGGATTCCAAAGGGCCGGTTTTCTTCCGGCAGGAACGGATCACACAGTATGGTAGAAGGTTTCGAATCTATAAATTCCGGACGATGGTGACGGATGCAGAGAGCAGGGGAAGCCTGGTTACTGTGGGTGAGGATCCGAGGATCACGGGAGTCGGACGAAAGCTTCGCCCCATGCGGCTGGATGAACTGCCACAGCTCATAAATATTCTTACAGGGGATATGACCTTTGTTGGAACAAGGCCGGAGGTGCTGAAGTACGTCGACGATTATCGGCCGGAGTGGAAGGCGACGCTCCTTCTTCCTGCGGGGGTCACCTCCGAAGCGAGTGTTGCATATAAGGATGAAGATCTTGTCATGCAGACCTATCGGGAACAGGGGATGGCTGTAGATGACATTTATATACGGTATGTTTTACCGAATAAGATGAAATATAATTTGCATGAGCTGTATCATTTTTCACTTTGGAATGATCTTAAGGTTCTTGTGAAAACGGTTGTTGCAGTAATGCATTAGGAGGAATCATGGATAAGAGAAGTGTTACGATCAAAAAACTGTTTATTGACTGCTTCAGATTCTGGTATATTCTGCTTCTGTTCTTCCTGCTTGGTGCCGGACTTGGTATCTGGGGCGGAAGAAGGCATAATCAGACACTTGATAATAATTATAAGGAAGCAATAGAGGAGCAGGAAAAGGAAGCGGCAGCCCGGCTGGAACTCGGTAAGGATGATGTGGTCGACAGGGTGTTCACGAAAGAAGAGTGCGAGGCTACACTGACGGATGCCGAGAAAAAGGGCGTAATGAATGCCTATGACTGGTATAAGGAGAAAGAAGCGCGCCAGGCCCTGTTGGATAATTCGGTGCTCTACAATATGGATCCTTATAACTATACAACCGTTTATCTTCAGTTCCGTATCACTTCTGCAGAATCGAGGAATCAGAATGAATTCAATTCCTATTATCGGGCTCTTAAAAACTATGTGACTTATGACGGGCTGATCAAAGACGTATTTCCTTCGGACGAAGAACAGGTAAGCCGGCTTCGTGATCTTATCGGAGTGAGTGATGGAGGGAAAGACCAGTATGACGATTTCCTTGTTGTTTCCATTGGTGAGGCCGACGCTTCGAAGGAACTGATCGAAAAAGCTCCGGCTGCACTTGTCAATTACGGAAAGCGGCTGGAACAGAGTTATCCGGGATATGGTGTCGAGCTTTTCTCCACGAACAGAACCACCAGCTTCAATTCCAGCCTGGTCTCAGCGATTGAAACGCACAGAATTGCAGTGCTTACGGATGAGACAAAAATGAATTCGTATACTAAGTATTTCACCAGCATGCAGACGGCATACTTCAGAATGATATACAGAGGCACGACAGAGGAAACGATCTCTGAGGTCGTTATGCAGGGGCAGACACTGAAGAAGAAGGCTGTTGAGGAGATTGAGAAACCGGTCAAGAAGAGCACAAAATTCTATGCGATCGTCGGT
>CADBRW010000203.1 GCA_902797155.1 uncultured Lachnospiraceae bacterium | reverse complement strand
TCATCCTCGAACAGAGCATCAAAATCGTACCCATTCCTTCGATAATTGGCAAAAACCGGGAACCAGTCTTTTGAAATGAACCCGGCGTTGCGGCCAAAGAACTTGCCGTATGCTATTTCAGGATTAGAAGACAGCGTCTGACGCCATATCCAGGGATCTGTTTCCGGATCATCTGACCACCACTGGGACGACGCAGTATGTTCCTCCAAAGAAAAACCGGGTATCGTATTGGAAAAGAGCGGAATAAATCCGACCCTGTGAATATAAGAAGCCGCTTCAGCGACAGTGTGAAGTGCCCCTGCCTCTTCGCAGCCTTTCATAATGAATTCTCCGTTAATGTATTCCACGCAATCACTCTCCCTGCTCCGGCTTTATCCTTGTTATTACATCTGGCAGCCGCTCATCCTAACCGGATCTCATCCAGGCTGTATCTGATCTCTTCATCCACAGAATCATCGAAAGGCATTTCCACCCAGGGATGATCCTGTGCAACGTATACTGGTTCCGTTCTCTCCTCACTCTTCTCCGGCATTTTTCTCAGCCCCCATTCTTAACCGCATAAGTACTTTCCAAATAACACCACCAGGCAGCAGCCTTATTCGTCTTCAAACACAAAGACATCGTCAACCGATTTCCCAAAGTAAGCCGCAACCCCATAAACAAGCCTGTAATACGGATTCTGCAGCTGTCCTCTTTCAAGCTTTCCCAGCGTTTCCCTCGTTACACCAAGATCGTCCGCCATCTGCTGCTGATTGATATGTTTCTCGACTCTGCATTCTTTTATGGTATTCTTTAAAACCAGCATCTCCCGTCTCCCCCTTATCGTAGGACTATGGTCACTTACCATGATCCTATTATAAAGGGTAGAGCTGGCGAAAAATCCCGCCAGCTCGGTTATCCCGGTTTTACCCGCCAGAAGCAGTGCCTTTCTGCGGAACGCTGCATCCGGCATTTACATATCTGGTTCTCCCTTCCGGTATTTAAGCAGCCGCCTCTCCAGATACTGTTCATACCGGGCTTTCACATCCTCCGGTCCGTCGATCTCCATGTCTTCCCCGATGGCTGTTACCCACCCAAAGAACTGCGGGCTGACCGTAATCGTGACAGTCGCCGTAAAATACTCCTGGTCCTGCGGCACCATCCAGACATCACTGCCGAAGCGGTCGATCACTACCCCTGCCAGATGGTTCCTGCATTTCAGCTTTACACTTGTATCGGTTCCACCGAACATACCGAAGGTCTTCTTGGAGAAGCCGGCCAGATCCGTCTTGTCACCGGCAGATTCCGGACTTCGTTTATCTTCGAGAATCTCCATGTTCCGCATCTTGTCGACACGATAATGCTTCGTTTTCTTTGCGTTCTCATCAAATGCGATGAGATAGTAGTTTTCATCATCCCAGATAAGATGCAGCGGAGAGACCGTATAGAATGCGCCGCCATGGCGGAACTCCTGCTTTTTCTGAACCGTCCACTCCACATACTGGAATTTGATCTGCAGGTTATGGAAGATCGCGGTATGCAGCTTGTCCACGTTGTAGTAGATGGTCTCGTTTGCCGTCTTGGGACGGTTATAGACAACCACCTGGCCGTCAAGCTGCTTTGCTTCTTCCTTGCTGCAGAGCGTCTCCAGTTTTTCTATCAGATCGCGGGATTTTCTCTCTGTAATGAAGCGGGAGGACTGCACCGCATCCACCAGGAGCTTAAGCTCCGGCAGTTCGAACTGACGGGAGGCCACATAATAGCCGTTCGTCTTGCTCTCAATCTTAATGATATCAAGGCCTGCATTGGAAAGCTTTTCAATCTCCGTATAGAGGGTATGGCGTTCAATCTTTACGCCATACACATTTTCCAGGATATCCCTGATCTGGGTTGCATTCAGGCTGTGCGCCTCATCTGTCCGCTCCAGCAGGATCTGCATGATATAGAATGATTTGAGTGCACTCAGGCCCATCTTCATATCCATGCGGAAATCCCCCTCCTTATCTTTCATCAGATCTGTGCGTGTTCATACACCTCTATTGGCAATGCCAGCAGCTCCATGATTTTCAATTCATCAACCGCATCGTACCACCCATTATGCTTCTCCGTGTAGCTGCGGTTACCGGAAAGCAGCCGGTAAATGG
>CADBRW010000202.1 GCA_902797155.1 uncultured Lachnospiraceae bacterium | reverse complement strand
TCAGTTCCTTAATGAAGGCAATGGCTTCCAGATTCTCATTTCCGCCGAACTTATTTGCCTTCCACTCTCCGGGTCCCCGGCCATAGTCAAGATACAGCATCGAAGCGACTGCATCCATACGGATCCCGTCCACATGGTACTTATCCGCCCAGTACAGCGCATTGGAGATCAGGAAGTTCCGCACCTCATTTCTGCCGTAATCGAATATATAGGTGCCCCAGTGCGGATGCTCTCCGCGCTGCGGATCCGCACTCTCATAAAGCGGTGTGCCGTCGAACCGTCCCAGTCCGTGATGGTCCTTCGGGAAATGTGCCGGCACCCAGTCAATGATAACACCGATACCCTGTGCATGCATGTAATCCACAAATCCCATGAAGTCCGCAGGGGAACCGTAACGGGAGGTGGGTGCATAATAGCCTGTCACCTGATAGCCCCAGGAGGGATCATAGGGATGCTCCATGATGGGCATGAGCTCCACATAGTTGTAGCCCATTTCCTTCATGTACTCAGCCATGGAAAGAGCGATCTCTTTATAGTTGTAAAACTCTCTTCCGTCCTTCGGACGCTTCCAGGAACCCAGATGAACCTCGTAGACATTCATGGGCTTTTTGTCAGCGGCCTTTTTGTTTCTTGTCTCCATCCAGGCCTTGTCCTGCCAGGTGTAATGCAGCTCCGTGACACGGGACGCATTTGCAGGACGTACCTCAGAGGTAAATCCGTAAGGATCGCTCTTCATGAAGACCTGACCGGTCTTGGACCGGATCTCATATTTATAGATCTCATCCAGAAAATCTCCCGGAATAAAAAGCTCAAACAAACCGGAATAATCCAGCTTACGCATGGGATAACGGCGTCCGTCCCAGTTGTTGAAATTACCCACAACGGACACGCGGTCTGCATTCGGAGCCCATACCGCAAAAAGCGTTCCCTGAACCCCGTCCACTGTCATGGGATGCGCACCCAGCTTCTCGTAGATCCGATAATGCTGTCCCTCATTGAACTGGCTGATATCGATGGGATCGATCACCGGTTCAAACACATAGGGATCCACAAAGGCCTCCTCATGACCGTCTTCGAATTTCGCCTTCACCTCATAGGGGAAGCTCTTTGTATCCTTCAGCATGATGGAGAAGAATCCCTTCACGCGTTCCGAAACCAGCGTGATATTCTTCTTCGTCTCGAGGTTCTTCACCTTTACGATCTTCGCATCCGGAAGGTATACATTGATATACACATCGTCGATGCATTCATGCATACCCAGAATATGATGGGGGTTCTCATGACGCGCATGCACCAGAGCGTCCACTTCCATCCAATTGATCGCAAATACTGCCTTTCTTCCTGCCATACTTTCTACCAATCCCTTCCTTGCAGTAAACTCAGTGAACATCTAGTCCGAAAGCTTGTGAATGAATATTCCGCTTCTAAGCTTAGGCTCAAACCAGGTAGACTTCGGCGGCATCAGCATTCCCGCATCCGCAACGGAGAACAGCTCCTGTATGGATGTTGGATACATGGAAAATGCGACCACTGCATCCTCGGCAACTCTTCTCTCCAGTTCCTTCAGCCCCCGGATCCCTCCTACAAAGTCGATCCGGTCACTGGTTCTCGGGTCAGCGATCCCGAGGATCGGCTTCAGAACATGATTCTGAAGGAGCGATACATCCAGGCCCTCCACAGGGTCCTCCGATTTCAGATCCTCACGGATCTTCAGTTCGTACCAAGCGCCGTCTGTGAACATGCCGAAGCATCCCTTCTCCTCCGGCTGGTACGCCTCTTCAACCTTCTTAATGTCACACACCTTCGAAAGAGCATCCATGAAGTCTTCCTTCGAGAGACCGTTCAGATCCTTTACCACTCTGTTGTAGGGCAGGATGGCCAGCTCGCTGTCCGGGAAGAGAACCGAGAGGAAGAAGTTAAACTCTTCTGTTCCCTTGTAATCCGGATGCTCGGCACGGCGCTTCAGTCCCACCTTTACTGCCGAAGCCGCTCTGTGATGTCCGTCTGCGATATAGATCTGATCCAGCGACGCAAACTCCTTCTGCAGGGCCTCGATATCAGAGGGATCATCAATCACCCACACTCTGTGAGTCACACCGTCCTCTGCGGTAAAATCATAAAGAGGGGTATCCTCCTGCTGGATGCATCGGATGATCACGGAAATCTCCTGCTGCTCCCGATAAGCCAGGAAGATGGGGCCGGTCTGTGCATCACAGGTATCGATATGACGGATCCGGTCCTGCTCCTTCTCTTCTCTTGTGTTCTCATGCTTCTTGATGACCTCGTTTACATAGTCATCGATGGAGGCGCATGCCACCAAACCGGTCTGGCTGCGGCCGTCCATCACCAGCTCGTAGATATAATATGCCGGAGCCTCCTCCTGCACGTAGGTTCCATCCTGCAGAGCCGTATCCAACAGCCTTTTTGCCGTTGCATACGCCTCATCACTGTACATATCAAAATCATCCGGATGTACGGTCTCCGGGCGGTCGATCGCCAGAAAGGTCCTGGGATTTTCCTTCACCACAGCCTTTGCTTCCTTGCGGTTATATACATCATAGGGGAGTGCAGCCACCTGGGAAACCAGTTCCTCAGCCGGACGATATGCTGCAAAGGGACGGATCACTGCCATTTAATACTACCTCTTACTTTCTGCTTCTCATACTTTCTCTGCATCCTCGATGCATCGGTGTCGCGCGCTTCGGAGAAACACGCATATAGAGACGGAATAAGGCCGGGCAAAAAACCCGGCCTCCTCGTCGTTACTCTCCGCGAATATATTTCACTGCATCATCAAGTGACTTCTTGAAGTCCTCTTCCGAAGAATTGTTGAACACGAACAGCTCCGGTATATTTCCGGGGCGATGGAAATTCTGTGTAGCAACATATTCATCCCAATGCTCAAGTTTCCATACGTCACGATCGGAATTCCGGCTGATCATACGCTGATGGGCAACCTCAACATCCGTGTGAACCCAGATCACACAAAGCTCGGCATTCTTCTCTGCCAGTTTATGACGGAGACGGTCCAGATAGTCATCATCCCGGATCTCATCCGTGAAGGGAGCATTGATCAGGACCGTGTCATTGTACTCCAATGCATCAAAAGCCAGATCCAGTACAGCGTAATACTCGTAGTCCCGGATCTCCTTCTGGAAGAAATCGGAGGACCGGTTGTACTCCTGATTTGCCACCTTGAAAATCTGCTTGGAAAGCACGATCAGCGTATCCTTGTCCAGATACACACAGTTGGTCAGTGCCTTTGCCAGCTTCTTCGATATGAATGTCTTTCCACACGCCGGTGGGGAGGTTACAAGAATCAGTTTTTTCTTCTTCATTTTGGATTAAAATACCTTTCCAATTGTTTTTTCGCAAACCTAGAAGGTATTATACCCCATTTTCAGGAAAAATGGTACAAGTTTTTTTGTATTTGTACGAAAAATTATCAATTCCGTGAAATAGGGCCGGGCACAAAAAACGACAGGATGGGGTTCGGGATGGGAGTCAGACCCCTTCGGGGAGTCTGACCCCATCCCGAACCCCATCCTGTTCCGAGTTTTACCGTCCCGGGTTAGGCTTCCTTTGCGGTGATATATCCCTTTGCGGTCAGGAGCTCTGCGGAAAGAACCGCTCCGCCGGCTGCGCCACGCAGGGTATTGTGGGACAGACCCACGAACTTGTAATCAAACAGGCTGTCCTCACGGAGACGTCCCATGGACACGCCCATGCCATTCTCGAAGTTCACATCCAACGCGATCTGCGGACGGTTGTCATCCTCCAGATACTGGATGAACTGCTTCGGTGCAGAAGGAAGGTCCAGCTCCTGGGGCTCACCCTTAAAGCTTCTCCACTTCTCGATGATTTCTTCCTTCGTCGGCTTCTTCTTAAAGTTAACGAATACGGTTGCCGTATGTCCGTTCAGAACCGGAACACGGATGCACTGGCTGGTGATCTTCGGGCCAGCCTCACATTTCTTGATGACACCGTCTTCCACCTTGCCCCAGATACGAAGAGGTTCCTGCTCACTCTTCTCTTCCTCACCGCCGATGTAGGGGATGATATTCCCTTCCATCTCCGGCCAGTCCTTGAAGGTCTTTCCTGCTCCGGAGATCGCCTGATAGGTGGATACCACAACCTCCTGGGGCTCGAACTCCTTCAGTGCGAAGAGCGCCGGCGCATAGCTCTGGATGGAGCAGTTCGGTTTAACTGCAATGAAGCCCTTCTTGGTTCCGAGACGCTCTCTCTGATATTTGATCACCTCGTAGTGCTCCGGATTCAGCTCCGGAACCACCATCGGTACATCCGGCGTCCAGCGGTGAGCACTGTTGTTGGAAACCACGGGAGTCTCGGTCTTTGCATATGCTTCCTCAATGGCCTTGATCTCGTCCTTGGTCATATCCACTGCACTGAAGACGAAGTCTACGGTAGCAGCGACCTTCTCAACCTCATTCACGTTATATAAAACCAGATCCTTAACAGCTTCCGGGATCGGAGTATCCATCTTCCAGCGTCCCTCAACTGCCTCAGCATAGGTCTTGCCTGCACTGCGCGGAGATGCCGCTACGGTTACCACCTCATACCAGGGATGATTCTCCAGCAGGGAGATAAATCTCTGGCCTACCATTCCGGTTGCACCTAAGATACCGACTTTCAACTTCTTATCCATACTCTCACTCTCCTTCGTCCCGTGTCGCCATGACCCGGAATCCTTTGTCTCTTTTTCTGATAACGCGTATTATACATTGCTTCCCTGCATTTTTCAAGAAAAAATAATTGATGGTTTTGTTCAAAAAAATGCAACGCAAACCCCCGGCATCACATGCACGTGATACCGGGGTATGACATTTGTATTCTGCTCAGGCAGGCTATGCCTGAAGCTATTATCTACACTTCGATCTCCTCTTCGTTGATCATGATATCCGTGATCCCCCGCTCGATGGAATACTGACTCTTCGGTGCCTTGGTCATGGCCCCCTTCTCCACCGACATCCTTGCCTTGAAATCGGCATTGTCGAGACTGATGGTGGTATCCTCACAGAGTCCGCCGAAGATATAGGCCTCCCGGCCCGCCGCCTTATAACGGATAGCAACGGACTGCATTTCGATCTCCGAACGTCCCTCCAGACTGCCGAACGCAGTGGCACAGTCCGACCGGAGACTGATGTGCATGGACATATCATGCATGTAGAGCCTTGCCGTCTCCCCGTTAAGTGTTCCGATGGCACCCATTCTCGTACCGCTGCAGCCGATACGGAAAAGGGCCTTTGTAGCTTCAATCTTCACACTGGAGTATACGCTTCCGATGCAGATCCCTTCGCGGAAGGAGTAATCCATAAAGATATCGCAGTCATGGATAAACAGGTCTTCTTCTCCCCGGAAGGAACCGATACCCACGCCTTCACTTCCCGACATGTAAAGAGAATACTTTCCTCTGTTGATCCGGATCCTGCCGCCCAGCTCGGAACCGATTGCCACCATACTCTTGCCCGTGGATTCAATGGAAAGCTCTCCTTCGTGGAAGAAATCCAAAGTCCCGTGTCTGGTTCCGAATTCATTACCGATGCCATATATCTCCGTTCCGTCCAGATGGATCTTAAGATTTCCATCACCCTCCAGAACAAAGGACGAGCTCTCCGGCACCAGGATCCCGCCTCCATCCAGCTTGTTCTCACCCACCAGCCGAAGGCGCAGCCTGGAATTCTCGGCCATCCGGATGCAGGGACGCTGCTTCTTATTGGAGAGTGTCACATTTTCCAGGGTCACCATACCGCTGTAGCCTTCCAGGATCTCGATGTGAACGTTGGAGCTCACATTCGGATTTCCGGCTATGGTGATATCTCTGTAGGTCGATCCCTCCGCACCCACCAGGATCGTTGTCTTATCCTCCTTGATCAGATTGCTTATGGTAATGCGCGGCGTCTTCCCGGCAGCAAATACCTGATCACTGATCCCGTCCATGCGCTCTCTGTAGAACCTGCTGATCTCCATCTTGATTGTGCTGTCAACAGAGGACCTGATCTCCGCAGAAGGACGGGCCACATAGAAGCCCTGGATCAGGTCCGCGCCAAGACGGATCACTGTCTGAAGCTCTTCTTTGGTTTCCACGCCCTCCGCCAGCGCCAGGATCTGATTCTCGTGGCAGAACTCGATGATATTTCGGACGAAATGCTGCTTCTGACTGCTGTTCTGTATCTCTGAAAGCAGGGACCGGTCGATCTTCACACAGTTCGGCATATACCGGAGCAGATTGCTTACATTGGAATACCCCGTTCCGTAGTCATCAACCGCGATACCGCTGCCAAGCTCCTGGAGATGCGACTTCAGCTCCTCCAGGGTCTCATCCTCAAGCTCCGCCTGCTCCGTCAGCTCCACTACCACCTGACGGGCATGCTTCCGAAGCAGCTCATCCACCTTCAGCTGATCATCCAGCTTCAGCTTGATCCCCGGGATACTGTTGATGAAGATCTTCCTGTCCTCAAAGAAATCATGCTTGCTGTCCACAAGCTCAAGTACATTGAGGAATGTCGCCTTCTCGATATCCTGGATCCGTCCGAGACTGTTTGCATAACGTATGATCTTCAGCGGTGAGATCTTCCGTCCGGAGCCGGAACGCATCAGTGCTTCATAGGAATAGATCTCCCCGTCTTCTGCCCGTACAATGGGCTGGAAATGATAGGACAGCAGATTTTCATCCAGCATTCTTTCCACTTCCGCTCTTTCCGAACGTTCCTCTTCGGAAATGTCTTCCTCATCCTCTTTTCCTTCATACACCACATCCGGAAGCGGGAACTTCGGTTCCAGATCCGGTGTCATGAACAGGCTGTAGGATTTCAGTGCGATGGTCCGGCGAAGAGACTCCAGGCCGCAGCAAACCGCATTCATCCAAAGTCTTGTCTCCGTATCAAAGGATCTCGCAACCCCGCCGAAATCCAGCACTGCATAGCCGAAGGATTTATTTTCAAAATAAAGAGGCACGAAGAACTGTGCCTTCGCCTGAGTCGTATCGGTTTCATCCGTGAGGTCCGCAGTGTTGATCACATTTCCGGTCCTGACGATGCTGCTTCCGGCATTGTCGATATCGTAGGACATAACGTGCAGCATTTTCTCAGGATATCCTTCCGAGCGGAACTCATTCTTCATCAGCTGCTCCGGATACCTCCACTGTTCGTCCAGATAGATATCCGCACGGCGGACACCATTCATGAAATATACGTAATCATAGACCGTGCTGAAAAAGTCCTCCAGGGATTCTGCCAGCAGCATATCCTCTTTGAAATAATCATGCAGGGACTGGAACCCGCCCTCCGAATTACCGGTGGTCCACTCGGTTCTCCTTGCCAGAACGGAATCAGTGGAGGTCATCTGGCATCCGCAGCTCTCTCCGATGAAAAGATTCGTCTTAGGAGCCGGTTCTCCCGGGTCCTCTCCTGCCAGAAGCTTCATTACACACTCAACCGCATACCCTCCGTAAAAGGAGCCGGGGATCCAGGGAGATGTAATGGGGCAGGGACTTCTGCGTCCCTCCTCCGAGCTCCCGTATCCCACAACGGCAATATCCTCCGGGATCTTCAGCCCCGCATCCGTCATCCCGATGGCAACACCGATGGCCATGGGATCATTTGCACATACCACTGCTTCCGGCAGATGTTCCCGGTCACGGAGCAGTTCCTCCGCAAATCCGGTCCCGCAGAAATACCAGAAATCCCCGTAGAACACACGGTTTTCCTTTATCGGAAGTCCGTGATCCTTCATGGCCGCCTGATAGGCCTCCAGTCTCCGAATCGAATGGACATGCTCCTTCCGTCCGGTCAGATAGGCGATATCCTTCATCCCATGAAGCTCGATGAGATGACTGACGGTATCATACACGGCCTGATATCCGTCCGTCCAAAAGGTATGGAAATACTCACTTTCGGTGTCCACACAGACCACCGGGCCGTCAAAGTTTTCATGAAGCCGCTCCTGAATGGCCTTCTCCACTCCCGGGGACTGGATCATATCCGAAAGAACAATGAATCCGTCAAAAAGAGCATAGTTGATCAGATTGAAGATATTCGCATCTCCGATCTCCCTGTCCCTGGTATTCTGATATTTGATATACATGGAAAAAACACAGATATCCGTGTCATACGAGAAGGCCTTCTCCAAAGCCCCGCTGATAAAATCACTCTGATACTCTTCATCGGCCTGTGCCACAAGCAGTGCCAGTTTTCGTCTCTTCATTCTGCTTACCCCCTGAATCCGATGGATCTATAGTTCTAGTATATGAAAATGGGGCAAGAATGTAAACCCAAAAAGACCGCACTCTGCGACATTATCATGACACAAAGCGCGGTCTCTGTAAAATGTGACACTGTCACTTTATTTGATCACACGTACGCGTACAACACCATCGATGGCTGCGATGGCATCTGCAACATCCTGGGTGGCTGCAACACTGATATCCAGGATCGTATAAGCGTAGTCGCCACGGGACTTGGATACCATCTCGGATACGTTCACGCCCTTGGATGCGAACAGACCTGTGAACTGGGTCAGCATATTCGGGATGTTCTTATGGCATACCGTAAGGCGTCCTGCGTCCTGGCATACACCTGCATCACATGCCGGATAATTAACGGAGTTCTTAACATTTCCGTTCTCGATAAAGTCCTTGATCTCCTTTACAGCCATAACTGCACAGTTGTCCTCGGACTCCTCTGTGGATGCTCCCAGGTGGGGAGTAACGATGACGTTCTTCTTGCCTGCAACCGTGGGATTTGCGAAGTCGGTCACATACTTTGCAACCTTTCCGGAATCAATGGCTGCGAGCAGAGCCGGCTCGTCTACCAAAATATCTCTTGCGAAATTCAGAACAACAACGCCGTCCTTCATCTGGCTGATGGCATCTGCATTGATCATACCCTTTGTGGAATCCAGAAGCGGAACGTGAATGGTGATAAAATCGCAGTTGGAATAGATGTCATTCACATTTGTGATGTGCTTTACGGAACGGGAAAGTCCCCAGGCTGCATCTACGGATACGAAGGGGTCATAACCGTATACCTCCATACCGAGACGGACACCGATGTTGGCAACCTTGGCACCGATGGCACCGAGGCCGATAACACCCAGCTTCTTGCCGGCGATCTCCTTACCTGCGAAGTTCTTCTTCTCCTTCTCAGCGGTCTTACCGATGTTCTCATCGGATGCATTTGCGGTTACCCAGTTTGCACCGCCGATGATATCGCGGGATGCAAGCAGCATACCTGCAACCACCAGCTCCTTAACGCCGTTTGCATTTGCACCCGGTGTATTGAAGACTACGATTCCCTGCTCTGCACACTTGTCCAGCGGAATATTGTTCACGCCTGCGCCTGCACGGGCTACAGCCAGAAGCTTGTCGGAAAGCTCCATTTCATGCATGGATGCGCTGCGGACCAGAATGGCCTCTGCATCTGCATCATCAGTTACTGTGTAATTCTCTCCCAGAAGATCCAGACCGCAGGCTGCGATCGGATTCAAGCACTTTACCTTTGTCATTTTTGTCTCCTTATCTTTATGAATTAGCTTCCTCGAATGCCTTCATGAACTCAACCAGCTTCTCTACACCTTCGATGGGCATAGCGTTGTAGATGGATGCACGCATACCGCCTACACTTCTGTGCCCCTTCAGGTTTACGAAGCCTGCTGCAGTTGCTTCCTTAACGAACTTCGCATCCAGCTCATCGTTTCCGGTTACGAAGGGAACGTTCATCAGAGAACGGTCTTCCTTCACAACGGTACCCTTGAACATCTTGCTCTGATCCAGGAAGTCATAAAGGATCTTTGCCTTCTTCTCGTTATGCTCCTTCATGGCCTTAAGGCCGCCCATATCCTTTACCCACTTGAATACAAGGCCGCAGATGTAAATGCCGTAGCACGGAGGTGTATTGTACAGAGACTCTGCGTCTGCCTGTGTCTTGTACTTCAGCATGGTGGGAACAAACTCCGGAAGGTCGTCACGGATCAGGTCCTCACGGATGATCACTACAACAACACCGGCGGGACCTACGTTCTTCTGAACACCGAAGTAGATCAGACCGTAATCGGATACATTTACCGGCTGGGACAGAATGTCGGAAGACATATCTGCAACCAGGATCTTGCCCTTGGTGTTCGGAAGCTTGTGATAAGCGGTTCCGTAGATCGTATTGTTATGGCAGATGTATACATAGTCTGCATCCTCACTGATCGGAAGATCCGAGCAGTCCGGAATGTAGGAGAAGGTCTTGTCCTCGGAAGAAGCCACTGCATTTGCCTTACCGTACTTTTTAGCTTCCTGGTAAGCCTTCTTAGCCCACTGACCTGTAATGATGTAATCAGCCACGCCGTTCTTCATCAGGTTCATCGGTACTGCTGCGAACTGCTGAGAAGCG
>CADBRW010000201.1 GCA_902797155.1 uncultured Lachnospiraceae bacterium | reverse complement strand
GGGGTGATTCTGCGGAATTAGCTCATATGGTAGAGCGTCGCCTTCCCAAGGCGAATGTGGCGGGTTCGAGCCCCGTATTCCGCTCCAAAACACAAAGGACGCCGAAAGGCGTCCTTTGTGTTTTGGACTCAGTCACTTCATATACGGGGCTCGAAGCAGCGTTGGGTGACCGAAGGATTTTGCAAAGCACAGACAAACAAGTTTGTGCAAATTGCTTTGCAAAATCCAAGACGAATCCCGCCCGAAAAATGCCCGAACCGACGTCTTATATTGTGGCTATTATCTTCATATGCGGGATTCGAAGCGGCGCCCGTGAAACGCAGGATCATACAAAACACGCAGAAACGTACGCGTGTTTTTTTACATTTCTTCTTGACTTATTCTTTTTTTCGTGGTATCCTTGGATCAAATAAAACTCTCGATTGAAGGAGGAGTTAAAAATGGCGAAATTCAAATGCAATATCTGCGGAGAAATTTTTGAAGCGGCGTCCCTTGAGGAAGCCGTCTGCCCGCTCTGCGGAGCGGAAGGCGACGCGATAGAACCGGTCGCCGAGGCGCCGAAAAAGAACCCGTACGAAGGCACTCAGACGGAGAAGAACCTCGAGGCGGCGTTTGCCGGTGAATCGCAGGCGAGAAACAAGTATACCTACTTCGCGTCAAAAGCGAAAAAAGAGGGCTACGAGCAGATCGCGGCGCTGTTTCTGAAGACGGCGGAGAACGAAAAGGAGCACGCGAAGCTCTGGTTCAAGGAGCTGAACGGGATCGGAACCACGGAAGAGAATCTTTCGGCTGCGGCAGACGGAGAAAACTACGAGTGGACCGATATGTATGAGGAATTCGCAAAAACGGCAGAGGAAGAGGGCTTCCCGGAGCTTGCCGAGAAATTCCGCGGAGTGGCTGCCATTGAGAAGAAGCATGAAGAACGGTACAGGGCTCTTCTGAAAAATGTGCAGGAAGGCCAGGTATTTGAGAAGGGTGAGATCAAGATCTGGGAATGCAGAAACTGCGGCCACATCGTGGTTGGAACCAAGGCGCCGGAGGTATGTCCGGTTTGCAATCATCCGCAGAGCTTCTTTGAGGTGCATGCAGAGAACTATTAATGGGAGTGGTGAGTGAAAAGCGGGGACACAGTGGAGTATCGTCTGATTCGAAGTAAGAGAAGAACCCTTGGGCTTGAGGTCCGGCCGGAAGGTGTGATCGTTCGGGCGCCGCTTCGGGTTTCAAAGGCAGAAATAAATGAATTTGTCCTGAAGAATAAAGCGTGGATCGAAAAGCAGCAGGTCAAAATGGAGGAGCTGAAGAAGCGCGAGGAAGGCGTGGCGCCTCTTACCATGGACGAGATCCGGCTGCTTGCGGAGCAGGCGTCGAAGGTGATCCCGGAACGCGTCCGCCACTATGCGCCGCTGATCGGTGTGACCTACGGACGGATCACCATCCGTAATCAACGTACCAAGTGGGGAAGCTGTTCTGCACAGGGGAATCTGAATTTCAACTGTCTGCTCATGCTCACACCGTCCGAGGTGCAGGATGCGGTGGTTGTTCACGAGCTCTGCCACAGAAAGTATCTGGACCATTCACCGGAATTCTACCGGGAGGTGGAACGCGTTTATCCGGATTACAGAAAATGGGACAGCTGGCTGAAGCAGGAAGGAAACCTTCTTATGCGGCGCATGAAGCGTATGTGAATTAAGTGCAAAACCGTCCCCGATTTTTCGCCTGCGTCCCCAATCTGTGCATGTTAGGAGAGGATATGGAATTAACGGAAGTGATCGGTGTGATCTTTGATTTTAACGGAACGATGCTCTTTGACCGAAAGTACCACCTGGAATCTTGGAGGATCTGCGTGGAGGATCTCACCATGCGGGAGATGTCGAATGCGGATGTGAAGAATTACATTGATGGGAAAGGGTCAAAGGAAATACTGGAACATTTTCTTGGGGAGGATCTTTCCGATTCGATGATCTGGCAGTTTCAGGAAGAGAAGGAGAGGATTTATCGGAATCTGCTCCTTAAGGATCATCCTTCGCTGGCACCGGGTCTCGAAACCTTTATGGACTATCTGAAGCAGGCGGGTGTGCCCATGGCCATCGCTTCTTCGGCGCCCCTCACCAACATGACCATGTATTATGACGAGTTTGAACTGTTCCGTTGGCTCGACTGGGACCATATCGTAAATGCGTCGCCCGAAATGCCGGGAAAACCGCATCCGGCCCTTTATCAGGAGGCCGTGAAGATCCTGAAGGTTCCGGCCAACCATTGCCTTGCCTTCGAGGATTCACAGGTGGGGATCGAGGCGGCTTACGCAGCCGGGATTCGGAATATCGTCCACGTTGTTGCGGATATGCCCGGTCAGATCGAGGGAGAAATGCCGGGAGTGATAAAGAGTGTCCGGGATTTTACGGAGCTGAAGGAGCTGTAACTACTAAGGGGTCAGACCCCATTACAAAACTGTTACATCAAGACGTAACAATTTTGTAATGGGGTCTGACCCCGGTGTGACGGCATAGGTTAGCAGACGATGAGTTCCGTCAGGTAAACGGCCAGACACGCCGCAAGAGCGACTGTGGTCAGGGAGCACTTCTTCAGGGCCAGCAGGATTGCAACCGCAAGCCCCATGCAGGCGGAAATGATGGATGATGTCGCCGTGAAAATGGCCGGAATGGTCATGGCGGTCAGCACAGCATACGGGATATAGTACAGGAAGGATCGGATAAACCGGTTCTGTATTTTGTTCCGTACTGCGACGAAGGGCAGAACGCGGATCAGGTAGGTGGAACCGGCCATAATCAGCAGATACAGGAAGAAGGTGGAAAGCTTCATGACTGCACCTCCTTCTTTTTTGTTTGAACGGAATCCCCTTCAGGAGCTGCCGCCTGGTCATCATTGTCGATGGGCCGTAGGATGGCTGCGATGGCAGCTGCTACAACGGCGGCAATGCTGACTGCGATACCGGAGGATACCTTACTGAGCAGGGGAACATAGGTAAATGCGACGCTGATGGCCGCGGCGATGCCGACTGCCAGAAGGATGTTTTTATCTTCCTTTGAAGGGGGAACCACGATGGCAACGAACATGCCGTAGATGGCCAGCCCCAGTGCACTCATGACGGCGGTGGGAAGTACGGAACCCATGGAAGCACCCAGGGCGGTCCCCAGTGTCCAGCCAATCCACGGAAGCGTGGCAAGGCCGGCAAAGAAGGAACGTGTTACCACAGGGCGGGATGCGGCAACGGCAAAAATCTCATCCGTAATGAAAAAGCCGAGGATCCATTTCCATATGCCACGGAACTTCAGATCCAGCTTCTGTGACAGATAAATGGACATGAAGGAATACCGGACATTTATGGTCAGTTGTGAGATCAGCATATCCATATAAAGTCCGGGAACTGCCATGAGCTGGATGCCGGCGAACTGCCCGGCGGAGGTCACTGTGGTAAGCGAGATCAGTGTGGCCTGCCAGACGGTGAACCCGTATTTCACGGCAATGATTCCGAATGTAAATGATACGGACAGGTATCCCAAAGCTATGGGGACGCCTGCCCGGAGTCCGTATCTGTAGTTCATGATGTGTCCTTTGTTTTTGATTTACAGGAACAAGTACGATGTTACTATTCACAGAACCGGCGAGCTTCGGCTTCCTTCCGCGGCTGTGAATAGTAACTCTTAATCTGCGAGCTTCATGTCCCCGTCCTTGACCCAGCCGAGCTTACGAAGTCCTTCGTTGATGAGAAGCGAAAGCACAGCAGGGAGGATGAAGCAGATCAGGATGAGGCCGATCCAGTCAAATGCGGTGATGGCATCCTTTGCTCCGGCGGCCACGTCATTGACCCATCCGGTGTAGACACCGATCTGACCTACCAGTCCGCAGGTACCCATACCGGAGGAAACCGGTGCGCCGTTCATATGCAGATCGAAGACGCAGGTGGCCAGAGGGCCTGTGATGGCGGATGCCAGAGTCGGCGCGATCCAGATCCGCGGATTCTTAATGATATTCGGCATCTGAAGCATGGAGGTTCCGATGCCCTGGGAGATCAGCCCGCCCCAGCGATTCTCACGGAAGGAGATCACTGCGAAGCCGATCATCTGCGCACTACAGCCTGCAACCGCAGCGCCTCCGGCCAGTCCCACCAGTCCGAAGGAAGCGCAGATCGCTGCCGAGGAAATGGGCAGCGTAAGTGCGATACCCACCAGCACGGAAACGATGATTCCCATAAGGAAGGGCTGCAGATCGGTTGCGTCCATGATCACCTGACCGACCCACATTGCACCCTCTCCGATGGGAGGCGCGATCAGCCAGGACAGGAATATACCGGATCCGATGGTAACCAGCGGGGTTACCAAAATGTCAACCTTTGTTTCTTTTGAGATTGCCTTTCCCAGCTCAGCAGCGATAATGGCGACGAAGAGAACCGCAAGGGGTCCGCCTGCACCGCCCAGCGCATTTGCCGAGAAGCCCACCGTGATCATTGAGAACAGCACCAGGGGCGGACACTTTAGCGCATATCCGATGGCGACAGCCATGGCAGGTCCGCTCATGGCAGACGCCAAACCGCCCACGGTATAATCCTTGCCCGCAATGGTTGCAACGGTGGAGGTCAGAAAGCCGATGTCAAACTGCTTTCCGATGGTGTCTATGATCGTACCGATCAGGAGGGAGCAGAAGAGACCCTGTGCCATGGCGCCGAGGGCATCGATGCCGTAGCGTTTCAGAGAGATTTCGATATCCTTCCTCTTTAGAAAATCCTTTACCTTACCCATATTGACTCCTTTCAAAAAACATGGAATATACTAACATAAACCTGCACTTTTCACAAGGATTGTTTTTTAGTATACTAAAATGTGTCGTTGAGTAAACAGGAGGTGGCTCATGCTGATCAATGTGACAAACCGACCGCACACTGACTGGAGTCCGGAACAGCTTGCGGCTGCGGAGCAATACGGAGAGATCGTCGATTTCCCTATGCCGGCACTTCCGGCAGATGCACCGGACGAAGAGGCAGACAGGATCACGGCACTTGTGGTGCGGCGGATCCTGAGACGGCTGGCTGACGCAGATGGGGCGGAACCAAGTGCCGTCATCTGCCAGGGGGATTTTGTCCTGGTTTTCCGGATCGTGACGCTTCTGAAGAAGGAGGGGCTGAAGGTATTGGTTCCCACATTTACCAGGGTGACAAAGCCCACCCTGCGTCCGGACGGAACCACGGTACCTGGGTACCGGTTTGAATTTGTGCGTTTTCGCAGCTACTGACAGAGAAGAAATAAATGCGCAGACGGTTCCGGAAGGGACAGATGAATAAGTGAAATAGAAGGAAAGGAAGGGGAGAAGCTATGAATCCTATGGCAATGATGCAGCTCGGAGGCAGATTGGAGAAGTTCGGTCAGCAGCACCCGCGGGTGGTTGCCTTCTTTAAGGAGAATCACCAGGAACTGAGAGAAGGTGCGGTGGTGGAGATCCGTATCACCTCGCCTGAGGGAAGAGGGGTCGTAACGAATATGCGCCTCACTGCCGATGATGAGGAAACCATCAATATACTGAAGGGTCAGAAATAAAGAAGTAAGAGCATATCCTGCTCGGTTCTGTAACCGGCAGAATTCACAAACTTTCGGGGCACGTTTTGACGTGTCCCTTTTTTATGTTGACAACTAGGGTAGAGTTATCCACTTTTCGCATGGTTGTGTTGTGGATAAACTGTAGATGAATAGAGGATAACAGGCAGCGGAATGCAATATTCTGTAGCCTGTTTTTTCTTTTGAAAGGATCCGAGCCCTTGAAAAGAAGGCAGATGCTAATATTTCTTTACAACATTTTATGTCTGAAAAGCAACGAAAATACGCGCTACAGATTCTATATAAATAGAGGTTTACAGAGGCGGTGAAGGGGTGTTACATTTTTGCCACGGACGAAGGGGGTGACGACGATGAGGACGTACATGATCGGAATCTGCAGTGAGGATCCGGAGTATGCCTCCGGACTGATGCTTGCACTGAACCGTGTCTCCAAAGGGGAGATAGAGGCAATGGTATTTAGCCGTCCTGAGGCACTGGGGACCTGTCTTCCGGTTCATGAACCGGATCTTCTTGTTATGGATGTTCACACACAGAAACCTGAAGAAGAGAAGATGCGGGACAGGGAGATAAAGGAGATCTATGGTATTCCGGTCTGCAGACTCACAGAGGAACCTTCGGAAGATGGAATCTTCAAATACCAATCCGTAAGGGAGATCTGTCAGGAGCTGTTATCACATGTGCGAAGGCCGGGCGGAGTCGGTTCGCAGTGTTCCAGCTGCATTGCCGTATTCTCGCCGCTGGGTCGATGCGGCAAAACGGCACTGGCGCGGGCATTGGCCGGAAAGGGTGAAACCGGGGGCGGTTTATGTGTGGAGTTGGAAGAATATGCAGAACGCTCAGTACATTCTGAGGTGCTCTATCAGATCAAACAGAGAACCCCGGATATTTACGAAGCTGTTGTGCGTGAACAGGTTATGGAGGATGGGACCATGGTTCTGCATGTGTCGGGCATGTACTCCGAACTCAGGGATGTTCAGGCGGAGGATCTGAAATGGCTGCACGGACAGCTGCTTCAGCCGGGGAGGTATCAGAGACTGGTTTATGACATCGGGAGTGCATCCCTTTCGGATCTGTCCGGTCTTATGACCTTCGACAGGATCTATATGCCGGTGTTGTCGGATGAAAGATCGGTACGGAAGGTAAATCTCTTTCGGGAAACCCTTCGTGAACGGAGAATGGGAGAACTGCTTATGAGGATCCTTCCCGTGGAGCTTCCGGAGGATGCGGTACTGCGGGAAGATGCCCGACAGATCCTGAAGTGTGTGGAGGCCTGTGCATGAATGATGAAAGGCCGGATGGAACGGAACAGAATATGAGAGAGCGGATGAAGGAGGCTGTACTGCATGAGCTTCGGATGACGCAGCAGCTGGAGGATGATGCGGTCAATGCCGTGATCGACCGGGTGATCATGGAGGAATCCCGGAAAAATTACATCCTTCTTCCGGACAAGCTCCGTCTGCGGAAAGAACTCTTTCACGCCATTCGGGGACTGGATGTTTTATCGGAGCTTCTGGAGGACCCGGAGATCACGGAGATCATGATCAACGGGACCGCTCCGATCTATATAGAGAAGAAAGGGCACCTGATCCGCACGGAGCTGGCATTTGCGGATGAGGAGCGCCTGATGAACGTCATCAGCCAGATGGTGACGGCGGTGAACCGAACGGTAAATGAAACGAATCCCATTGTGGATGCGGTGCTTTCCGACGGCTCCCGTGTAAATGTGGTGCTGAATACCATTTCCAAGGGAGGACATGCAGTGACCATCCGGAAATTTCCGGATCATGCTTTCCGCATGGAGGACCTGATCAGTGCAGGGAGCATCAGCCGGGATGCGGCGGAACTGCTGGAGCTGCTGGTGAGAGCACGTTACAACATTTTCATCAGCGGAGGCACCGGGTCGGGGAAGACCACATTTTTAAATGCGCTGACAGAGTTCATCCCATCGGATGAGCGCGTGATCACCATTGAAGATGTGGCGGAGCTGTCCCTGCAGGGGCCGAAGAACCTGGTGAGACTTGAGGCACGGAACGCGAACATGGAGGGGAAGAACCGGATCGATATCCGGGAGCTGGTACGTACCAGCCTTCGAATGCGACCGGACCGTGTGATCGTCGGCGAGGTCCGGGACGCCGCGGCAGCGGATATGCTGACGGCCATGCTTACCGGGCATGAAGGAAGTCTTTCTACGGGGCACGCCAATTCCGTAAGTGATATGCTGCTCCGTCTGGAAACCATGGTCCTTTCCGCTGAAGAGATCCCGCTTTCGGCGATCCGTCGGAAGCTGGCTTCGGCATTGGATGTGGTTGTGCATTTGGGGCGTCTCAGAGATAAGAGCCGCCGGGTATTGGAGATCACAGAGGTTGTGGGGTATGAGGGAGATGAGATCATGTTGAACCCGTTATTCCAGTTTGAGGATACAGGAGAAAGCCGGGGACAGGTGCAGGGAAGACTGATGCGTATTAACAGGCTGCTCCGGGTAGATAAGCTTCAGCTCGCGGGTTGTATGGAGGCATATGAGAAGGTTACGGAGAGAGACGACTGTCTCGCGGAAGAAGGAAGGAAATACGGTTCGGAGCAGGAAGAAGGCTCCGTCGACAGGGGGGATCCTGGCGGGGGTGATCGCCACGATCCTTGTGGCGTGGCTCTTCTATAACCGGATCCCGGGACTGATCCCGGGGGCTCTGGCCGGTTGCTATGTGGGATCCGTGTATGAACGGATGGCGAAGAAACGAAGGATGCGGCGGCGGAGAGAGGCGTTTCGAAGACTGCTCCTGTCCCTTGAAACGGCTTTGGAGGCGGGATACTCCCTGGAGAATGCGTTTTCTGTGGCTGAGGGAGATCTCAGGCTCATTTATCCGGAGAAGGATGAGATCTGCAGAAAGGTCTCGGAGCTCCGGCAGAATGTGACACTGGGCATGCCGGTCTGGCAGGCGGTGCAGGAATATGCCGCGGATGTGGAGATCGAAGAAGCGGGGGAATTTGCGGAGGTACTTCGTATTCAGCAGAAAACCGGTGGGGATATGATCCGTACCGTTCGAAGGGCAGCGGGTCGTCTTCAGGAATCGCTGGAGCTGCAGGCGGAGATTGAAAGTACGGTGTCCGAGAAACAGTTGGAACAGCGGATCATGACTGTCATGCCCTCCGTTATGCTGGTGTATATGAGGCTGATGAACGGCTCGTACCTCGCACCTCTTTACGCGGGACTGGGGGGTGCCATCCTGATGACATTTGCCCTCCTGGCAAATGTGGGTGCGGATATGCTTGCGGAGCGCATGCTGGAGCGTGTGATGGAATAGGATCTGGGAATTTGCGGAGGAATAGAAGTTATGCGGGTGGTTGCCATCCTGTTGGTGCTGCTTCCGATGATCGCAGTATATGTGATCCGGTTTCGGCGGCACCACAGTAAATATAAAGATGGAACATGGGTTGTGCCGAGGATTGCCGGGCGTTTGCAGAAACTGGAGGTACTGTACGGACGATCGCTGGAAGATGCGACGGAGCAGTATATAGAGCAAAGGCTTCGGGTTTTGCTGGTGGGGCTGGGTCTTCTCTGGATCCTTGGACTGGGAGTCCTCTTGCTTCCTGAAGGGGAGAAGGAGAGTGGACAGATCCCGAGGCCGGCGGCAGGAGAGGATGCCGCCGGAATCACGGTACAGCTCACTGACGGGGAGCAGTCTACAGAGGTAGAGCTTTCCGTCAGCTCCAGAAATCTGACGGAGGAGGAGTTCGCAGCTGCTGCGGATGCCGCCGTGGAGAGTCTGGAGAAGGAGATATTCGGAGGAAATCGGTCATCGGACTATGTTACGGAGGATCTGATCTTTCCGGACACGGACCGTACCGGAAGACTCCGTATCTCCTGGGATACGGACGCGCTGACTGTGATCGGACGTACCGGAACCGTGCGGAGAGAGGAGTTGGAAACTCCCGAAGTCGTGGAGATCACGGCGGAGCTGACGGACGGGATCCGAACCAGAAAAGCGGGTTTTACGGCGACCGTGATCCCGGGCAGGGACACGGAAACGGTGATTGAACAGGCGGTGAGACATTTGTCTGAGCTGGAGGAAGCCGGCCGGGACGAGTCCGTATTCCAATTGCCTGAGGAGGTTGATGGTGTTTCAGTAACGGCAGAGAAATCTTCAACAAAGGAGATGATTTGCAAACTATATCCTATAATCGTTTTTTTTGCCGCTATCTGCTTCTTCCTCAGAGAAAGTAAGGAAAAGGAGAAACTGAAGAAACGGGAGGAGCGTCTGCAGTACGTCTTCTACCGTTTTGTGAAAAGGCTGACGTTGCTGCTCGGAGCGGGAGAATCCCTGCAGGGGTCCCTCCTTACTGCAGCATCTGTGGAGGCGCAGTACCTTACGCCGGAGATTCAGTATGCGGTGAACCGGATCTGTACAGGCTCGCCGGAACCGGCGGTCTATGCTGAGCTTGGAAAGAACATAGGGCAGCAGTCCTATGTGAGGTTGTTCTCCACCATCAGTACTGCCGCACCGAGAGGCAGCAGCCAGCTTTTGGTTCTCCTGGAACAGGAGGTTAAGGACGCCGAGGCGGAGGCGAAGGAAACCGCCAGACGACGGGGGGAGCAGGCTTCGCAGAAGCTGCTTCTACCCATGATCATACTCATGATCGTAGTGATCGGGATCGTCCTGTTTCCTGCGGTCGTAGGAATGTGACTCGAAAGGAGTGACAGTATGGAAAACAATAAGGAAATGGAACTGGCAGAAGTTTGCGGGGAAGAGAAATTCCTCGGGAGAAACCAGGGCGTGGCTGTTGTGGAGGTCATATTGATACTGGTGGTGCTTATAGCACTTGTGATCATATTCCGTGACCAGATCGTCTCACTGGTTTCCAGCATCTGGAAGAGTATCAACGGAGACGCGAAGGAGCTTCTTTAGTTTCGGATGATCATGAAAAGGGGAGGGCATATGGAGAATCGAAACCGAGGTTATATCACAGTCTTTCTGACGCTGATGCTCAGCGCCATTCTGATCCTGGTCATAACGGTGTATACCCTGGTGGATCTGTCCTGTGCGAAGGGCAGGACCGCAACGGCACTTCGAAGCGCCATGTCCGGATATCGGGCGCAGTACAACCGTTATCTGTTTGATCATTACCATATGCTCTTCCTGAACCAGAACCCTCACGGAGAGGGACCCGGCGGGATTGAGGCGGAGGTGGAGGCACGACTCTCGGAGAATCTTGGAGAAGACTATACCATCTGCGACGTGGCGGTAACGGGCGTCACGGGAGTGTTGGACAATAACGCCCTGGAATTCCGAAAGCAGGTTGAGGCGGTATCACCCTATCTTCTGGCGGATAGGGGAGTGGATTCACTGCGTGAAAAGGTGAATGGAAATGACCGGCCGGTGACAGAGGAAGAAATGAATAACCTTGATCTTCAGAAGGACGAGAAGACGGACAAGAAGGACGGAGACGTGGATCCCAGGACATACACGAAGGTCTTTCAGAAGGGAGGGGTTGCATATAGGGTCCTTCCGGAGGATGTGACCTTCAGTACGGAGAAGGTGGATCAGGCAAAGCTTCCGTCACAGGGCAAGAGCGGGATGAGTCTGATGACAATGGACGCTTCATTTACAAGTCTTTCGAAGCTGAAAAGGGATATGAGTCAGGTGGGCGGATGGCTGGATTCTGCTTCGCAGGAGGCTGCCGGACTGGTCTATGCCGCAAACTGTTTCAACTGCCTTACGGATGAGGTTCAGGAAGGGACCGTGCTGAAGCTGGAAATGGAATACCTGATCGCGGGACGGCCCACGGATGCTGAGAATTATAAGAAATGTGCGGATCAGATCCTGATCATCCGGACAGGATGTAATTTTGCCTATATCATCAGAGATGCTTCGAAGATGGCGAGACTGTCCGCATTGGCCTGGTCTCTCTGCTGGTTTTTTCCTCCCGCCCAGCCGGTTGTGAAGTATCTTCTTGCCGGGGCCTGGTCCTATCTGGAAAGTGTTGCGGACCTGTACCGTCTGGTCCGTGGGAGAAAGGTTCCTTTTATGAAGAACAGTCAGACCTGGATCACGGATCTTGGGGGATTCGGGAACCTGGAACAGGATGCGGCAGGCGGGTCGGATGACGATAGCGGAATGGATTATGAGGATTACCTTCTGATCCTTCTCGCAACGCGCATGAATGACGGCTATTACCGCATGCTGGACATCATGCAGCTGAACGTCAATCAAAATGTAAAGTCGGATTCGGAATATTTTGATCTGTCCAATGCCATGACCGCATTCGGAGTCTCCGTGCTTGTGGATTATGAGGGGCATGAGATCCGGATGGAGGAAGAACTGGGATTTTAGTTCCGACCATAATTGATGAACTTCGGAGGGTGCATTTCTTTCAAACCGATCAAAGTCCTCTTCGGGAGTCTCACTCATATATGGAAATGCACCGCCCGAAGTTCATCAAAGAAATACATGTAATACGGAGGTTTCATATGAAGGTCTGCAGAAGAGGAGATCAGGGTTCGGCTGCGGTGGAGGCAGCTATTGCGGTCCCAATCTTTCTGTTCGTTCTGCTGTTCTTCTTTCATCTTCTGCATGTGAGCACGGTCAGACAGGTGATCTATGAGGCAGCGGTTGAGGCGGCGGAGTATACGGCGGAATACTGCTTCCTGCAGGAGACGGGCCATGCGGTTCTGGACAGCTATGGGATCGGCGGAGGAGATGATGCCTCGCCGGATTCCGAAGAACTGTCCTCCGGTGGAGGTTCGGGGGTCGTGGACAGTGCCCTGCTGCTTACGGTCGCATCTCACAGTCTGAAGGAAGGGCTGGATGATCCGGCATTGATCGAAAGATATGTTCAGGGCGGAGTCTCCGGCATCTCTCTTTGGAGCTCCGAGCTGCCGGATGAGGATGGGGAGCTGGTCTTTCATATCCGCTATACCATTTGCATCGATACGCCTTTTCTGCCCACGGTTACCAGGGATGTGGAGGAAACCGTCCGTCAGAGACCATATACCGGGAACGAGGTAGAGACCGGAGAAGGCCTGGAAAGCGACCCGTATGTATATGTTACGGATAACAGAGAGGTGTACCACCGCAGCCGAGGATGTACCCATATACTGTTGGGAATCCATACGTGTTCTAAGGAAGAGGCTGTTAAGCAGGGTTATCATGCCTGCGAGTACTGTGGTGACAGGAACAGCATGGTCGTTTTGGTGGGACCGGAGGGGGAATGCTATCACTGCGATGCAAACTGCAGAGGGGTCCGAAGGACCGTACACCGGATCCGCCTCAGCGAGGCGGGTGGCCTCCCTCCATGTTCCAGATGTGGAAAGTAGGTGACTGCATGAACACGGCGAAAAGCAAAGCCATACAGAAAAACCGGGGGTTTATGACGGTGGAGGTGACCGTGATCATTCCCATCCTGCTGCTTATCATCACTGCAGTTATCCTCCTCTATCTCACTATCGGGAAAAGGGAGGTACTGCGTGGAGAGATGTACCAATCGCTCTATACCCTGGGCGTTGCCCAGGAGAAGGACGGGAGTCCTGCCGATGCACTGCAGGCGAAGGCATCACGTCTTGACAGAGGGGCCTCAGGTACAAGGGCATCTGCAACGGTCATCGGTGATCAGCTGGTAATGACCGGGTCGGTTCGGTTTCTGGAACAGAAGGTTCCGATGAAAATGTCCCGCTTCCGAAAGGATCTTTCGGTGGTTGCCGGGAGGGAGAGAGACCAATGCAGTGAGAGACTGAGGAGATGGCAGTTTTATGGAGATATTACGGAAAACACAGGGAATTAATACATATTTTGAACTTCGGATGGACGAAGCCGATCCGGCTTTTCGATATGAGGAGGAAATGCTGTGCCACAACCGGTTTACGTATCTTCCTCCGCTCCTGTTTCAGAGAACGGATACAGACAGGAAGATTCTGTACAAGATTGACGGTATGACGAGTCTGCCCCGCAGTTGGGGCGCGGGCGGACCGGGTCGGACAGAGGTGCAGCGGCTTCTGTCTGACCTTGCGGCCAGTATCCGTGAGCTGCAGGATTATATGCTCCCTCCGGAGGGGCTGGTGCTGATGCTCTCCTGTATCCTCTGCCGGCCGGAGTCCGGCCATGCCCTGTTCCTGTACGGTCCGGAGCCTGGACCTGCTTTTTCTGAGGAAATGAAGCGACTCTTTGAGGAGATCATGCCGGTCTATGCTTCGGAAAAGGAAGAGGAGCTGGTCTGGTTTTATGATCTGTACAGTAGGTTTCTGGATGGCTCATTTACACCGGAAATGCTGCTTCAACTGGTTGAGCAGTGGAAGGGGGACAGGACGTCCGAAAATGAAGCGGTGAAGCGAGAAGCTTTCCGGGAGCTTCCTCCGCCGGTGGATCCGGAGCCCTATATCATTTCGGATGCCGTGGTGAAGGCGGGAAGAGACAGTCCCCGGCCGAATCTGTACCTTGTGGGAGGATGCATTGTGCTACTGGCTGCGGCCGGTTTCTATGCCCTGTGGGGAGCGCAGTCCCTCCGAATATCCGCCGTTCTGGTGGGTGCCTACGTGGTAGGGCTGGTGGTGATGCTCCTTCTGAAGGACGGGAGGCCTGAGGCGGGCGTGACAGAAGCGGGTGTGGCAGAACCGTGGAGGGCAGAAGCGGGAAGGACAGAACCGGGAAGGGCGGAGCCGGTGAGGGCAGAGCCGGTGAGGACAGAGCCGGTAAGGGCAGAAGCGGTACGGATCGTGCCGGATCCTCCTCCCACGGATGTTCTGCATTCCAGGATCCGTCAGCTGGTTCCGGCTGAAAAGGGTATAAGGGCTCCCATCTATGTTTCGGAAGGCTACTGCCGTATCGGAAGGGCGGAGGGAGAGAATGAGTATTGTATCCCGAAAGCTTCTGTCAGCAGGAATCACGCCCGTCTGGAATGTGCGGGGGATATGGTGACGTTGAGGGATCTCGGTTCCACGAACGGAACCTATCTTAACCACGTTCGTCTACAGGGGGAGGCTGCAGAGGAGCTGCATTACGGGGATGTGGTGAGCTTTGCGGGAGAAGAATTCTATGTGGTGTAAAAAGAAAAAAAAGGAAGTGAGAAAAAGTATGAAGAGAAAAAAGAGAAGACTGATTGCATGGCTGCTGACGCTGTTTCTGCTCCTGACGCTCCAGCCGGGCAGTGCCTATCGCGCACATGCTGAAAATGAACCCTCCAAGGGACATACGGAGGGTAAAGCATTTGTACGGCGTTTTGCAAGAGACGGGGACACCGTTCTTTTCGGATATTATGATTCGGACGGAAGATACGTGAACAGCGATTATAATTACAAGGTGACGGTTGACGGCAACGAGTACCGGTTAAATACGGTATGTATTCGTTTTGACTGGTCTCCCGGAGAAAATGAGTACGAATTCGACATTAAGTCTCCCACGGAGATCACAAACACAAAAGCAAAGCAGATGGTGTATCATGCGGTACACATGCTTCCGTATGGAATCGCCCACAGGGTGCTGTGTTATTGGTTCGGACAGGTGGAACCGAAGGCTGTTTCAGGGCAGGATCTGTCCGGCGGTAACGATTCCGAAACCATGAAAACCTATGGAAGTAAGAAGATCTCCGTATCCGGTTTCAGCGGAACGGTAGATGAGTACATTGCAAAGTATACTTCGAAGGATGAAGCGATTCCGACCAATGTCGAATTCCATGCATACTATCTGGATTCGGATTCTACCAAGCCGAAGAGTCATACGGCATATCAGGATTTCCTGACATGGACGGAGAAGGTAATAGAGGAGAAGGAGTATTTTGCGGCGGTCAGAAAGACGGATGAAGAGGGCATAGCGATACCGGACGCCACATTTGATGTAGCTATTAACGGAGATAAGAAGAATCTTCAGACTGTTAAAACGGATAAGGATGGGATTGCCGTCATTTCTCTCGGATATTATCTGGAGAAACCGGTGATCTCTGTAAGAGAACGAACGGACTGGGACGGTGCCTCCGGTTTCAAGGTGGATAATAAATGGTACGGAACCAAAGAAGGCTCAGGTAATATCTCTGTTTATGAGACGAAGGCCGAGGCACGGAAGAATGCAACCTCACTGCACCATACATGGACGAATCCGCATGGTGATATTTTCGTGGCGCTGAAGAAGGAAACGGCAAGGGCCGCCGTAACCACAGGAAACCCGAACTACAGTCTGGAGGGGGCGGAATATAAGCTGTATACAACGGAGAAAGCGGCAAAGGATGCAGCTGCGACCGGGAATTTCAGTGCGGCCATCGGGACCTTCACCCTTCGGGCGGACGGGAGTTCAAACCTTCTGAAGGTCCAGAAATATATGGCTAAGGACAACAGAAACCGTATCAACGCAGAGGGAACACAGTTTTATGTGGTGGAGTCGAAGGCTCCGAAGAACTATCAGCTGTCAAAAGAGGTTACATCCGTTCTGGTGAAACCTGAGAATGACGAGAGTCATCCGGCTACCGCTTATGTTCATGATGTGCCTGTAACCTGTACCCTGCGCACGGTTCTTTCAAAGACCTCTACGGGAAACCGGAAGTTTGAGCTGGAGGGAGCAGAGTTCATTCTCCGGTTTTATCCGGAGGATATATCAAAGGGATATACGTATGAGCAGCTGCAGACTATGAAGGCGGATGAAAGCAGAACAAAAAAGCTGGTGACTCACCTTACCACAGTGGACGGAAAGGAGTTGATCGGAGTTGAACTGGATGAGGAATATCCGCTGGGTTATTTTACCCTTGAGGAGACGGAGGCTCCGAGGGAATACCTCGCGGCAGACCAGGGGGGGACTGCGAGCGTAAACGGTATGCAGGTACCGGCCAGGATGTCATTCTCGACAGCCGTGACCGGAAGCCCTGAGAAGGGGTATTCGGCAGCGGGCTTCCGCTGTACAGAGGCCGGACTGCAGACGGTCCGACTGTCAGATGAAGATGAAAATCTGATCTGCTATGCAGATGAAAGGATCCGAGGTGATCTGGAGATCCGGAAGACGCAGGGTGAATCGGAAGAACCCTTGGAGGGTGCGGTTTTTCTGATCGAGAATCTTCGGACACATGAGACCCATCGGATCGTAACGGATCCGGACGGCTTTGCAAGTACAGCATCTGTTTACCAGCCACATGATGAGAATACGGGTTACTATGATGATGAAAAGGCTTATGACGGCACGAAGGCAGGCATATGGTTCCGCGAGGATCCGGAGAACCCGGATGGGGAAGACATAGTCCCGGTCAATTCAAAGGGAGCTTTGGTCTCCGGGGAATATCTGATCACGGAGGTGGATGCTGCAGGCCTCCAGAAGGAAGAGCCGGTAGAGATCAGGGTGGTATCAAATGGAACGGTCTATCCGGTTTATGACCCGGAACGAGGAGATGGGAAGCAGGAGCTCACGGATATGCCCATGCCGACGCTGGGAACCAGGGCCGTAACTACGGATCCTGAAAAGGGCGGGGAATCCAAGCTTCTCCTGAACGGTCCGGACCAGACGATTTATGATATCTGTGAATATGGCAATCTTCTGGTGGATACGGACTATACACTGGTGGGAACCGTGATGCTGAAGGAGGAAGACGGTAGTGTAACACCTTTCCGGAGACAGGACGGATCTGTAGTTACGTCGAAAACCACCTTCCACACGAAACAGGGATATGACAGGTCCCGCTACGAGGCCTGTGGAACCGAATTGGTGAAGTTTGACGGCCTGGATTTTACGGCCTATGAAGGACGGAGCTTTGTGGTTTACGAACGGCTGTATCTGGGCACGGAAACGGAAGGCGCAGCGGTCATGACACAGTATCCGGGCAGTAACAACACGGAAGTTACATTTCCGCTGATCCATGAGGATCCGCAGGATGCGGATCAGACAGTGGAGGTTCCCTGGAACCGGACACCGAGGATCATAAGAACAACTCTTCTGGACAGTGCTACCGGTCAGCATGTCGCGGATGCAAAGGAGAATGTCACCTTTATCGATCAGGTGGAGTATGAAGGCCTGATCCCGCGGAGGGCGGATAAGGGAGAAAAACCGTATGTGATCGAAGGGGTTCTTATGGACAGGGCAAAGGGAAAACCGCTTCTTGATGAGAATCAGAAAGAGATCAGGGGAAGAACGGAGGTCTATCCGGGAGAGACCGGACGGGGGATCGCCGAAGTGAAGTTCACCTTCCATGCAGGGCTTCTTTCGATGGAAGGTCGGGAGGTGGTGTGCTTTGAGTCGCTGTATGAAGAACAGGAGGGAGAGCTTCTGCATAAGCATGCGGATCTGGATAACCGGGACCAGACGGTTCAGTTCCCGAAGGTGGAAACGAAGGCTGCCGATCCGGCAGTCACGGATGTCAGTGCGAAGCAGCAGAGGATCTGTGTGACGGATCATGTATACTATGAGAATCTTCCCGCAAAGGCAGCGGATGGTTCAAAGCTCAGTTATACCGTAAGAGGGCGGCTGATGAATCCGGACGGAAGTGTTGCCCTGATCAACGGAGAGGAGGTCATATCGGAGGTTGTATTCACCCCTGAGAAGGAGAAAGGAACTGTGGATGTGACCTTCCCGGAATTTGATCTGGCTCTTGCGGACGGACAGCCTCGTGCGGAATTCACCTATGTGATCTTTGAGGAAGTGTATCTCACACGGGAGAATCCGAAAACCGGAGGAAAAGAGCTGCTTCAGGTCGGTGAGCATAAGGACATAAAGAGCAGGGAGCAGACGGTCAGCGGGCACCTGGAATTTCGGGATGAACCGAAGACGGGAGACGATACACCTGTCGCACTGTTACTGTCGGTTCTGATCCTTTCCCTTCTGGCAGTGGCGGGAATCCTGTTTCTCAGAAAAAGGAATTGACGTTCCGTAGGGAATGAATTATAATCTCAAAAGGAACAAAGGCGTTCTGATCTATAAAGGGATCAGAACGCTTTTTTTCAGAATCTCCCATGTCGGTACATTTCCGGCAGGGATAAACGGAAGGTAAGGAATCATGAAAGAGTATTTTGACTGGCTGGCGGGTGTCAATGATACCGTCAACGACTTTGTGTGGACGAAGGTGGGTGTCTGGCTGCTGATCATCGTCGGACTTCTGATGACGATCCTGACGAAGGGCTTCCAGGTAAGACACTTCGGTCACTGGATGAAGAAGACGGTAGGAAGCCTTTTTGAGAAGAAGGTGCGTTCTCATACCAATGAGAAAGCTTCCATCTCCCAGTTCCAGGCCCTTTGTACGGCACTTGCCGCAACTGTCGGCGTGGGAAATATTGCCGGCGTGGCAGGGGCCATCGCGACCGGCGGGCCGGGAGCAGTTTTCTGGATGTGGGTGGCAGCATTCCTCGGAATGATGACGAACTATTCGGAGAATGTCCTGGGAATCTTTTTCCGCCGTAAGAATAAGGCCGGAGAGTGGTCCGGCGGTGCCATGTACTATCTGCAGGACGGTCTTGGCGGATATAAGAGAATGAAGACGGTGGGAAAGGTACTGGCGGTGATCTTCGCGATCTGTGCAGTCCTTGCATCCTTCGGTATCGGAAATATGGGCCAGGTGAACAAAATCGTTCTGAACTTTACTTCCGCCTTCGATATCCCGGCACTTTCGGATAAGGTGCTGTACTCCGCAAACGGAACCGATGTTACACTCTATATGCTGATCATCGGTATCATCATTTTGGTCCTGGTAGGCATCGTGATCCTGGGTGGCCTGAAGCGTATCGCAAATGTGGCGGAGAAGATCATTCCCGCCATGGTTATCTTGTACGTTCTGGGTTCCCTGATCGTTATTTTCGTAAACATTTCTTCTATCGGAAAGGCCTTCGGAGCCATCTTCTCCATGGCCTTCAGCAGTCAGGCTCTTTGGGGCGGCGCGACGGGTGTGGCTCTGAAGCAGATCATCACCATCGGCTGCAAGAGAGGTGTGTTCAGTAATGAGGCAGGTCTTGGTTCATCCGTTATGGTGCACTCCAATTCAAACGTGGTTGAACCTGTAAAGCAGGGACTTTGGGGTATCTTCGAGGTCTTTGCGGATACCATCGTGATCTGTACCATGACAGCCCTTACGATCCTCACTTCCGGCGTGATCGATCTGGAAACCGGTGTTCATACAGCGGAGAGTGATGCAACACTGGTTGCCGAATCCTTTAGCTCCGTTTTCAAGTTCGGTGATTTTGAACTGGGTAAATACTTCATCGCACTTGCGATCCTGCTCTTTGCCTTCACCACCATACTTGGCTGGTCCCATTACGGAACCAAGGCGGTGGAATATCTGGCAGGAAGCAAGGCGCAGATCGCCACCACAGTCTATAAGGTCATCTTCGTGGCAGCCATTCTGCTGGGAGCATTGCTGACGTCCTCCATTGCTTGGGACATCTCGGATACCTTCAACGGGCTTATGATGCTTCCGAACCTGATCGGCGTTCTGGCGCTGTCACCGCTGGTAATGAAGCTGACGAAGAACTATGTGGACCGCAGGCTGAAGGGCAAGGATATAGAGCCAATGCTGTCACATTTCCCTGACATTCAGGCGGAAAATGCAAAGAAGATCCGGGAAACCGGCGAAGACTAAAACTGAAAAGAGTATGATAAAGGGAAAGCCCTTGTGTCAAACGAAAATGTGACATGGGGCTTTCCCTTTATCATGCTATAGAGGATTCTTCTTCGCGGTTCCTGCTTTTCGGGGATATCCCTTCGGCGTGGGTTTCGTCTTTCGGATGGTGACGAATGCTCTGCGTATTTCTGTTCCCGGAAGTTCGATATAGACCGGTGGCTCGGCGGCTCCGCCGAGAATGCGGATGGCGTGGCCGGCTTTTGCCAGTTCCTCTTCGATCTCTCCTGATTTGTAAGCGAGAAAGGTCCCGCCGACACGGACAAAGGGGAGGTCGTATTCTGCCAGCATGGACAGATTGGCCACGGCACGGGAAACGGCAATATCAAAGGATTCCCGGAGAGCTGCAGCCTGCCCGCCCTCCTCGGCGCGCATGTGGACCGCTGTGATGTCACGAAGCTCCAGGGTGTCGATCACCTCGTTCAGGAAGCCGACACGCTTTTGCAGGGAATCCAGCAGGGTGACGGACAGGGAAGGGCACAGGATCTTCAGTGGGATCCCGGGAAAGCCTGCTCCGGTGCCCACGTCGATCAGACGCACTGAACCTACAGGTGTTTCATTTTCATATGGAAGAAAGAGCTTTTGCAGCTGATTGGAGGAGAAGAGCGGAGCCGCACTGTCCAGAAGATGCTTCTCGATGAATTCTTCTCTGTCCGTAATGGCGGTGAGGTTCATGACCTTGTTTCGCTCCACTACCATATTGAGGTAAGTCTCCAGCATCTCCAGCTGCCGGTCGGAAACCGGGATGCCGGCTGCCTCCAGACAGACCCTGATTCGTTCCATGGGATCGCCTCCTTCCTGCATTCACTCACCCTATCATATGTCATGGATTTCGACATTTCAAGGGAAATGTACATGGAACTTTAACAAAAAATAGTTTGACTTAAATGATTCTTATGATACAATAGGGGTTCAGTAGAGAGCGAGGTAAAGAAATGAGTACAAAATCTGAAGAGAAGAAAAGTACCACCAGTTCTAACGGTTCTGAAGGTTCTAACGGCTCCGACGGAGCCAAGGGTTCCAACAGTTCGAAAAAGAAGTCAGGTGTCAGCAAGCTTAAGATCGTAGGCTGTGTATGTGCGGCGATAGAGTTTATTCTTTCGGTGTTCTTCATCTATTTCGCCATTTCCACACAGGTCGTTCCTATGAAATATGCCCTGATCGCCGGTATTGTTCTCGGCATCTTCCCGATCCTTGTGGTTCTGATGCAGATGAGCAAAAAGACCGGTATCGTGGGAATTGTTCTTTCGATCCTCATTATGGCGATCGTAGGCTACGGCATCTATCTGGTACGCCATGCGAATAAGGCGCTGGATAAGGTCACGGGTACCACGACCGAGATCACGGTGGTGAATGCCTATGTAAAGAAGGCGGATCCTGCCAATTCCATCAATGAGGCTGTGGATAATAAGTATAAATTCGGTATCCTGAAGGTAAGTGAGAGAGACAAGGTCAACGAGACCATCGGTGACATTGAGAAGACTCACTCCACAAAGCTGGATATTACGGAGTATAATTCGATCTATGAGATCGTTTCCGCGCTGGACAGCGGTGAGATCAAGGCGTTCATCTGCAGTGCCGCCTTTGTATCCGCACTTGACGGTTCGGAGGAATACCAGCATTATTCCGAAGGCCTGAAGATCATCATGGAAAAGCAGGTGGAAACCGAGGTTAAGATCGAGGAGAAGCCTGAGAAGGAGGAGACGCCGAAGCAGGCGGGAACCTTCTGTATGTATATCAGCGGTATCGATACCTTTGGTTCCGTTTCCGCAAAGAGCCGAAGCGATGTAAATATCATCGCCGTGGTAAACCGAAATACAAGACAGATCCTGCTGGTAACCACACCGCGTGATTTCTATGTTCCGCTTTCCATCTCCGACGGAAGCCCGGACAAGCTGACGCATGCAGGTATCTACGGTATCGAAGTGTCCATGGAGACCCTGGAAATGGTTTATGACATCTCCCTGGATTATTATCTCCGTATGAACTTCACCGGATTTATTGACATCATCGATGCCCTGGGCGGAGTTGATGTATATTCACAGTATTCCTTCTCCACCAGAATGGGATACGATTCCTTCCACTATGACTCAGGTACCAATCACCTGGCAGGAAGAGCGGCGCTTGCATTCGCAAGAGAGCGTCACTCCTTCGGAGACGGAGACTTCCAGCGTGGTCGGAACCAGATGGCCGTGATCAAGGGTGTCATTGCTGCCATGGAGTCTTCACAGCTGCTGAAGAATTTCAGTGCTGTCATGGAAGAGCTGTCCGACAGCTTTGAGACCAATATGTCCAAGTCCGAGGTCGGTGAGATCGTTCAGGAGCAGCTTCAGACGGATAAGGAATGGAACGTAATCTCCTATGAGGTTCTGGGAACACCGGATATGAAGGTCTGCTACACAGGTGGCGGAAATGCATCCGTTGTTGTTCCGAACTGGGACAGTGTTGAATACATTAAGGGCGTTATGAATCGTGTGCTGAACGGCGACATTCTGACACAGGAAGAGGTAACCGAGAATTCGCCCAAGTAAGATCGAGAATTGAGAAGGGAAATTATCGCGTATGAATCAGGAACCGATATTGGTTGTCATGGCTGCAGGTATGGGGAGTCGTTTTGGCGGGTTTAAACAGGTGGCCAAGGTTGACGATGCAGGTCACGCACTGATGGATTATGCCATCTACGATGCATATCGCGCAGGTTTCCGTGAGGTGCTTTTCATTATCCGAAAGGATATCAGGGAAGAGTTTCAGCGGACGATCGGAGACCGGATCGCTAAGAAAATGAAGGTCAGCTACGTATGTCAGGAGCTGGATCTGCTTCCGGGACAGTTTGAGGTCCCTGAAGGAAGAGAGAAGCCCTGGGGAACCACACATGCTTTGTATTGCTGTAAGGAAGCACTGGACGGACGTCCGTTCCTTACGGTAAATGCAGATGATTATTACGGCGTGGATTCCTTCCGTGTGGCTTTTGAATTCCTGACACAGCAGGACGGAGATCCCGACTGCCACGCGATCATCGGTTACCAGGCGCTCCGTACGCTTACGGAGAATGGAACCGTATCCAGAGGTATCTGCCAGACGGATGCGGAGGGACATCTGCTCCGGATCGATGAAAGAAAGGAAATAAAACTGGAGGGTGGTGTCGGCTCCTTCACTCTTGATGGCGGGGAAAGCTGGCAGCCGATCCCGGAGGATGCAATGGCGTCCATGAATATGTGGGCATTCCGCCCCGGATTTATCAGGGATCTGGTACCGAACTTCGCAGCACGCATGGAGGTAGGGGTTCGGAAGAATCCTTTGAAATTTGAAGAAACCATTTCGGATGCGGTACAGGATATGATGGACCGGGGAAAAGGTTCCGCAGTGGTTCTGCCCACAACATCCACTTGGTTTGGCATGACTTATCGGGAAGATGTACCGACCGTGATCGAGGCGCTTGGTGTTCTTCGTGACTCGGGAGTATATCCGGAAGAAAACTGGTAATGGTTTAGGGGTCAGATGGCGGATAGAGAAGGAGCGAAAAAGAATAAGCGGGAAAAGGATCCCTTTTATGAGCGCCGGGGACCGCTGCTTTTCTGTAAGGCAGCAGGAGTTCTGGCGGGGCTTATGGTGATCGCTGCCCCGTTCCTTCACTGGAGAGCAGTCTGGGTGAAGGCGGATGTTAATTTCCGTGAGGGTTTCTCCCTCTTTGATATTGTGAAGAAGGTCTTTTCCTCAGGGTACGGTGCCACGGCAAATAAGAAGCTGGGGATCGTGCTGCTGCTGGTTCTGATCCTGCTTTGCGGGCTGTGGATTCTGTACTTCGCGTTCCGGGATCAGCTGAAACCGGAGGTGATGAAGAAAAGGACGTTTATCTTTGACCGCTTCCTGGGACGTTTCCGTCTGATCGGTCATTTGCTTCCGCCGCTCATTTCCGTATTGGCGGTGATAGCACTTCAGTCCACAGATGTTTACAAGTTCTTGTACAACAGGGTTGAAGAGACCTATATGAGCTGGCAGACGCTTATGATGGACGGATATCATGACTGGAAGCTTCCGGGCATCGGATGCCTGCTTTTCTTTGGCGGCATAGTTCTTTACTTTGCGGCGGAGGGTCTCAGGTATCTGATCGACACTCTGAATGAAGAGGCATAGAGGAAGCATAATTGAAGGAGGATCATCGTCAGGGTGAATTCCTCTGATACACACGAAAAAGAGAGTCACACCGCGTGTCATGAAAATGATACGCGGTGTGACTCCTTTTTTATCGATTCGAGATGAATTCGTAATAATTCTGTAATGGGGTCTGACCCCCTTCCGTGATTCAGCCCAGCAGTTTTGCGAAATCCTCATAGAACCCGGGGTAGGATTTGGTTACGGCCATGGGATCCAGGATCTCCACCGGGCCGGTTGTCCCGAGAGAAGCGATGGCTGCGGCCATGGCGATCCGGTGATCGTTATGGGAGGATACGGTACCGCCGGGGAGGGAGGGGCTTCCTTCGATGCGTAGCTCGGATTCCGTAGCGGTGCAGTGCGACCCGAGGTGGGTCAGAAGCTCGGTTACCGTGGCGACACGGTCGCTTTCCTTGATGCGGAGACGTTCGATATTCCGGATCACGGTGGTTCCCTCTGCGTAGGCTGCAACCACCGACAGGATCGGAACCAGATCGGGGATGTTGGCAGCGTCGATGGAAATGCCGGTCAGTGTGCCTCTTCGAACGGTTATGCTGTCTTCGCCGGTTTCCACAATGGCTCCGAATTCCCTGAGAAGTTCCGCGATGGCCCGGTCTCCCTGGGGAGATGAAAGGTCGCAGCCCGTTACCGTGACCGGCTTGTCTGTCAGAGCACCGGCAGCCAGGAAAAATGCGGCGTTGGACCAGTCGCCCTCTACAGAGGTTACAGGCTGTGCTGCGGAGCTCTCCCATGCCGCACCGGGTATTTCAAAAACAGATGCCACATCCTCTGCGGGCCGCAGAGTTTCTTTGATTTCGATCCCGAAGGATTTCAGTACCTTCAGGGTAATGTCCACGTAGGGGCGTGATTCCAGCCGTCCGGTGATCACCAGCCGGGAAGTTTCATGCAACATCGGAAGTGCGAGCAGCAGTCCGGTGATATACTGGGAGGATACGCCTCCGTCGATGGTGTACTCTCCGGCAGCCAGCTGACCGGAGACCCGGAGAGGGTTGCTTCCCTGAGGGGAGAGGGTCATTCCGTGTCTGCATAACTCCTCGTAGAGAGGAGACAGAGGCCGCTTTGACAGCCGTCCTTCCATCTGAAGTCTGGCGGAGATGCCAAGGGCTCCGAGAACAGGAAGGAGAAAACGGAGAGTGGACCCGCTTTCTCTGACGCACAGCTCTGCCGGTGAGAGGGATGGCCTTCCTTCGGTAAGGAATCCCCGGGATGTCCGGGTGATGTCTGTTCCCATGGCCCGAAGGCAGTCTGCGGTGGCGTCAATATCCTTGGAGGTGACAGGACACAGGATCTCAGTCTTCTGTCCGCACAGTGCAGAGGCGATCAGAAGGCGGTGAGCATGGGATTTTGAAGGGATGGCGGCAATCTGTCCGCCGGGAATGCTGTCCGGGTGTGTCAGAATGACGCAGTCCTCTTTCATTTGAATGTGCGGGTGGATCATTTTCCGTCAACGGCCTCCTTTGCCATCTTGCCTTCGTGAAGCAGTTCCCAAAGCTTCTTGCGGTCTTCTTCCTGCAAAGCGTCCCGGTATTCTCCCAGAGAATGCATGATGGATTCAAGCTCCCGGATCAGATTGTCCCGGTTGTCCATGAAGATCTCCGTCCACATGGTTTCGTTCAGCCAGGCCACGCGGGTAAGATCCTTATAGCTGCCGGCGGAGAAGCCGCGGTGATGAAGGGCAGTGGGGCTCTTCATGTACGCGTTGGATACGATGTGCGCCAGCTCGGAAGTGAATGCGATCATTTCGTCATGCTTCTCGGCAGAACATATGGTGATCCGTCCGAAACCGCAGGGCGCAAAAATGGCTTTCGCAGTGGCCAGTGTATCAAATTCCGTAACGTCGTCAGGAACCAGAATCATGGAAGCACCTTTAAAAAGTGTTGCGACGCTGTGCTTGTAGCCGGAGGTACGCTTTCCAGCCATGGGGTGGCCGCCGATGAAGTTGAACCCCTTTTCCGCAGCAATGGGGAAGAGGGCGTGACATACATTTCTTTTCAGTCCGCCTGTGTCGATCACATAGGCGCCGGGGCGGATCAGACCTGCCACAGATGTGACATAGTCGATGATGGCTTCCGGATAGAGTGCCACCAGCAGAAGATCGCATTCGGGAATGATGTCCTCCGTCAGCTTACCGTCCAGAGTTCCCTCTTCGATGGCCGCATTTACCACTGCAGCATCCCTGTCCGTTCCCAGGATGCGGCACCGCGTATTCTCCCGGTAGGCCTTAGCGTAGGATCCTCCGATCAGTCCGAGGCCCACGATTCCGATGGTTTGAACATTTGCAAATGAAAAGTCGTATTCCATAGTCGTTTCCTTCCGTATTCGATGCTTTTTCGCATTAAAGTGAAAAAGTGTACACCCAATATACCATGAATTGAAGGGAAACTCAATCCATATTTACATGTTTTTTTCATTGCTGCTTGCATTGCGAAGGGAACCGTGCTAAGGTTTTCGCATGAATACGGAAGAAACAAAGCAGAATATCGGGAACCACAGGATCGGGATCCTCTGTGTGATCATAGCCGCCTTTGGTTTCTCGCTCATGACATTTTTCGTCCGGCAGTCAGGGGATCTGCCGACAATGCAGAAGGCGTTCTTTCGGAATGCCTTCGCCGCGGTGATCGCCGCATTTTCCCTGATCGTAACCTCGCGAAGGGAGGATCCGGAGCATGTGCGGGAGTATAAGGGTCTGATCAAACCTGGCTGCGGGAAGGAGATCTTCTTCCGGTGTTTATTCGGAACCTCGGGAATGATCGCGAACTTTTATGCCATAGACCATCTGGGGATTGCGGATGCAAATATGCTGAACAAAATGTCCCCGTTCTTTGCCATCCTTCTCTCCATTCCGATCCTGAAGGAGAAACCCTCCAGGCTGGACTGGGCAAGCGTCCTGGTCGCCTTCTTCGGAGCAGTCCTGATCATCCGCCCGGGAACGAACCTGGAGCTGGGGCCTGCGCTGCTGGGACTCTACGGCGGATTCGGCGCGGGAACGGCCTACGTATTTGTACGGGCGTTGGGCAGGAAGGGAGAGCGCACTCCGGTGATCGTTCTCTGCTTCTCCCTTTTTTCCTGTCTGGTCACCCTGCCGCAGCTGATCTTTGCATTCCATCCCATGACGGGAGAGCAGTGGCTCTGTCTCTGTCTGGCGGGGATTTTTGCGGCTTTGGGTCAGTTCGGGATCACCACAGCCTATAAATTCGCTCCGGCGAAGGAGATCTCCGTCTTTGACTATACCCAGGTGGTCTTTGCGGCACTGCTGGGGATCCTGTTCCTTGGAGAGACTCCGGTACCTCTCAGTATCCTGGGATATGTGATCATCATCGGCACCGCCTTCTTCCGCTGGAACCGGCTGAGGACCCGGAATACCGTGTAAATACGCGTGTTGGCGGGAAAAAGCCCAAAATATTGTGTCTGCTGAAATTTAGACACAATCTGTGTTCTGTAAAAATGTGCTACAAATCCTATCATATTAGAAAAGCTTTGTGCACATTGACAAAATAGCTAAAAAAGCTTGAATTATTAGGTTAAAAGTGATAGACTAGGTTGAGTCGCAAATATAAGTCTCACATTATTAGGGGGCAGATTAAGGAGGAAGAATGATGAAGCGTGTTAAGTATGCAGTGCTTGCTGCTGCGCTCGTAGCTGCTTCTGTTGCAGCTCCGGCTCTGGATTCTGAGGCAGCTGCTAAGAAGGGCACTTGGAAGAAGGATTCCAAGGGCTGGTGGGTATCCTACGGTAAGGGCTGGGCTCAGAGCGAGTGGTATCAGGGCTATTGGCTTAAGAAGGACGGATACTGGGACGGCGTAAGCAAGAAAGCTAAGTGGTCCAAGGATTCCAAGGGCTGGTGGTACGGCTACAAGGGATGGTATGCTAAGAAGCAGTGGCAGAAGATCGATGGTAAGTGGTATTACTTCGATAAGGAAGGCTACATGGCTGCAGACGAGTATATCGGTGGCTGGTATCTGACAAAGAGCGGAGCTTGGTCAGGACCGAAGTACCAGTGGCGCAAGGGTAAGGGCGCAAATGCAGGTAAGCAGTGGTTCGGCGCAAGCGGAAATAAGTACGTTAAGGACGGTTGGTACAAGATCAACGGCAATATGTACTATTTCGATAAGGACGGCTGGCTTGTAACATGGGATGTTCAGGAGATCAACGGTAAGGCTTACGGTTTCGATTCTCAGGGACATGAGAAGACGATCACTCAGGTTGCGCTTGGTAAGGAAGTAAAGAAGGCTTCTGTTGAGTTCAACGTAGCTGATGCTGATAAGAAGCAGGCTGCAGCTGATATGGATGCATTCCTTGTAATGACAACAACTCCGGGAACCAAGAAGGCTGTTCTGGTTGACGGCGTTAAGAAGACCATCGAGCACAAGACAGGCAGTGCTGATTACATCGCAATCGACGGTGAGAAGCTGACTGACTATGTTGCTAAGACAAAGACAAACAAGGTAGTTGTTGAGAGCTCCGGTAAGATCGATACACTTCTCAGCAAGATCAAGTATGCTGAGGGTGCAAAGTACACACTTACTGTTAAGGTTGGTAATGTAACATTTACAAACTTCAGCATGAAGGACGGAAAGGTATTCTTCGCAGTAAATGGCAAGTTCTCCAGATGCATGATCGATCTGAAGACGAAGACCGGATACTTCCTTGAGGATGTTACCAAGAAGGACTTCTACACAACACTTGTAAGCGTTGGTGCACTTGATTCTGCTGCTACAAAGGTACTGAATCCCAAGTTCCCGACAAAGTAATTAAAGTGAGTTAATTCAGGGATTAAGCTGTTAGGCGGGCACGCTTAACAGCTTAATTCTGTCTAAAGAAACCATTGATAAAGGATGGAAAGATGCAGCATCTGAGAAAGCATATCTTACATATCGTGTTGGGATTCATGCTCCTTTTTGCAGGTGTTGCACTTTGGCCGTCAAGGTCCGTTTGGGCGGGGGATATCAACGGCGCGGAAGCGGGTGTGATCTCGGCTGCCAGTGGTACCTTTGAATATAACGGGAAGACCTATCGTGCGTATTCCGGTTATATAAATGAGCTCTACGCCTACCTTTCCAGGGATGATGTCGATCTGACTCCCGGACAGGCACAGACGGCCATCAATTACATTTACTCAAATGTAGCAACCGGTGTTTCGCGTGGCTATATTTACGAGATCGGTGGAAAGGGTGATCCGGATGCGACAACGGAAGCCAGCTCCGAAACCGAAACAGAGACCACGGAAACGACGGAAGACACGGCGACCGTAACGGAAGCATCTACAGAACCCGTAACAACGGAGACTGTGACGGAACGCCG
>CADBRW010000200.1 GCA_902797155.1 uncultured Lachnospiraceae bacterium | reverse complement strand
CAGCTTGCAGGTGTTCCCGGTCCGGTGATCAACCGTGCCAGAACCATATCCGAGCTTCTGGCGGAAGAGGACCTTACGGGAAATATCCGTTATCTCCGTGTGAAGGGTGAGACGGAAGAAACGAAGTCGAAAGAAAATAAAGCAGACCCGGCCACAGAGGAAGAGGTGGCTTCAGCAGTGGCCATTACAGGCCGTGGCAGAGAGAACTGTACCAAAAAGGAGCGGGAGGTGCTGACCGAGCTTCGGGATGTGGATCCCAATGCCATGACGCCCATTGCAGCCCTGCTTACACTGCTTCAGTTAAAGGAGAAGCTTCAGTAATGATAAATGTATTGGATCAGAAAACCATAGATCAGATCGCCGCCGGTGAGGTCATCGAACGGCCTGCCTCCGTGGTAAAGGAGCTGGTGGAGAATTCCATCGATGCCGGTGCCGGACGGGTGACTGTGGAGATCCGCGACGGAGGAACCAGTCTGATTCGTGTGACGGATAACGGGAACGGGATTCCGGAGGAGGATGTTCGAAAGGCCTTTCTCCGCCATGCCACCTCCAAGCTGAAAACGGCTGAGGATCTGGTAGGTGTGGGAACCCTGGGCTTCCGGGGGGAGGCACTTTCCACTATTTCCGCCGTGACCCAGACGGAGATGATCACCAAGACTCCCACAGCCATGACCGGTATCAAATATGTGATCCATGGTGGTGAGGAGAAGGAGCATACGGAGATCGGTGCGCCGGACGGGACTACGATCCTGTGCCGGAATATCTTCTATAATACGCCGGCCCGGCTGAAATTCCTGAAAACAAATATCACAGAGGGATCCTATATCAACGACCTGATGTCCCGGATCGCCCTGTCTCACCCGGAAGTCTCCGTCACGCTGATCAGTAACGGAAAGACCATCGTGAATACCAGCGGAAACGGGAATCTGAAGGATACCATTTATGCCCTGTATGGCAGAGATATCACGGGAGCCCTGCTGCCGGTGGATTATACCGAAGGAGAGCTGCACATCACCGGCTTTGTCGGAAAACCTTTCCTGGCCAGAGGCAACCGCGGGTTTGAGAATTATTTCGTGAACGGAAGATTCATCAAATCACCGGTGATAGGCCGTGCCATCGAGGAGGCCTACAAGACCTATATCATGCAGCATCGTTTTCCCTTTACAGTTCTCTTTCTGGAGCTCCCGAAGGAGAAATGCGATGTAAATGTGCATCCCACCAAGCGGGAATTCAAGTATGAGAACGAGAAGGAGCTGTTCTCCGTGGTTTTCCATGCAGTTGAGGATGCCCTGAAGGAGAAGACGCTGATTCCGGATGTGGCAGCGGATTATGGCACCAGGGAGAAGTCCTATACGGCGCCTAAAAGACCGGAGCCTAAGCCGGCCGCGTTCGAAAGAAGACCGAATCCCCAACCTGCTGTGTATGAAAGAAGACCGGAACCTCCCCGGAAAACGGATGTTACTCCGGCCCCTGAGGTACGGGAGGAATCGAGATACGGTAATGACAGTACGTCAGCATCTCATCAGGTGGAATCTCCTGTAAGGGAGCATCCGGCAAGGAAAAACTCCGGTGATTCCTACAGTATCCTTGAAGCGCTCATGCCCAAGGAATTCCGGGAACAGCTGAAGGCAAAACAGACCGCCGAATCGGAGGAACAGGAATCCCTTCAAAGAGAAGCACAGGAGTCCCGCATCCGGCAGGATGAGAATGCCCGGCAGGCGGAGCTTACGGATGAGAGTTATCTCTCCCGGCAGGCGGCTCCGGATGTCAGGATCATCGGTCAGGTCTTCAATACCTACTGGATCACCCAGTATGGAGATAATCTTTATTATATGGACCAGCATGCGGCTCATGAGAAGGTGAATTACGAACGTTTCCTTGCGGAATTCAGGAACAGGACCATTCACAGCCAGCAGATATTCCCGCCGAAGATCATTACACTTCCCGGGACCGACAAGGCGGCTGTGCTTGAAGCTGCAGAGCTCTTTGAGGAAGCGGGTTTTGAGCTTTCGGATTTTGGAGGCAATGAGGTAAAGCTTTCGGCGCTTCCCGCTAATCTTCTGGGACTGTCAGGGGAAGAGGTGTTCCTGGAGTTTGCAGCCTATCTTTCTTCCGGCGTCTCCGGTGTTACGGAAGACCTCTTTGTCCACAAGCTGGCAACCATGGGCTGTAAGAGTGCGATCAAGGGGAATCAGCACATTTCCGTGCAGGAGGCAGAGCAGCTGCTCCGTGAGCTGATGACCCTGGACAATCCCTATACCTGTCCTCACGGAAGGCCAACCATCATCCGTCTTACGAAGGAAGAGCTGGACAAACGTTTTAAGAGAATCGTGGAATGAGTGAAGCGTTCATGAGCAGAATCAGTGATACAACAGAAAAGCTGCCCCTTATCATACTGACCGGTCCTACGGCTGTGGGAAAGACGGATCTTTCCATAGCACTGGCCAAGAAGCTGGACGGAGAGATCATTTCCGCCGATTCCATGCAGGTTTACCGGGGCATGGATATCGGTACTGCGAAGATCCGACCGGAGGAAATGCAGGGCGTGCCCCATCATCTCATCGATATCCTGGATCCGAAGGAACCCTTTGATGTGGTTCAGTTCCAGCGATTGGCAGGGGATGCGATACGTGAGATCTGCGGACGGGGGCACATGCCCATAGTTGTGGGCGGTACCGGTTTCTATATCCAGGCACTGCTGTACGATATCGATTTTACGGAAGAAGAGGATACGTCGCTTCGGAAGGAACTGGAGCAGCTGGCTAAAACTGAGGAAGGACGGGAAGCTTTGGTGCAGGAGCTGCGTCGGGTGGATCCGGATGCGTTGGAGATCATGCATCCCAATAATCTGAAACGGGTGATCCGTGCGGTTGAATTTTACCGGCTTCACGGAACTCCGATCTCCAGGCATAATGAAAATGAGAGAAAGAAGGAATCGGCCTATAACAGCCGTTATTTCGTGCTGACGGATGACCGGTCCAAACTGTATGCAAGGATCGAACAGCGTGTTGATAAGATGCTTCAGGCAGGACTTACGGATGAGGTGAGACGTCTGGTCTCCCAAGGCCTGACGAAGGAGCATATCTCCATGCAGGGCATCGGATACAAGGAGATCCTGGAGTATCTGGAGGGGCACTCTGATCTGGATACGGCGGTGGAAACACTGAAGAAGAATACCAGACATTTTGCCAAGCGGCAGCTTACCTGGTTCCGCCGTGAACGGGATGTGATCTGGCTGGACCGGACGGTTCATCCCGCGGACGGAGAACTGCTTGGCATGATATTGGACGAATGTAAAGAATTACGAAATGAAAATGAGGATGTGAAAGAAGCATGAGGGACCAACTGAAGGAATACTATATGGAGCTTGGGATCGACGAAAAGGTTTATCTTCTCTGCGAAGAAGTGGAATCGGATCTGAGAGACCGGTTTGCCTCCATTGACAGGATAGCGGAACAGAATCAGGTAAAGGTGCTTCGGGCCATGCAGAAGGCCAGACTGGAGGAGGCACATTTATACGGAACCACGGGTTACGGTTATAATGACAGCGGAAGGACTGCGCTGGAGGAAATCTATGCGGAGGTCTTTCATACGGAGGATGCACTGGTACGCCAGCAGATCACCTGCGGGACCCATGCACTGTCCATTGCGCTCTCGGGAAACCTGCGGCCGGGAGATGAGATCCTGTCCATAGCCGGAAAGGTATATGATACACTCCAGGGCGTCATCGGGATCCGGCCGGAACCGGGAGCCCTTTCGGAATTCGGCATTACCTATGATCAGGTGGATCTTCTTCCGGATGGAGGATGGGACTTCGCCGGAATAGAGGCAAAGCTGAAGGATGCAACGAGGATCGTTCATATCCAGCGTTCAAAGGGCTATGATACCAGACCGTCCCTTTCGGTGGAGCAGATCGGCGAGGCTATTTCATTCGTTAAGAAACTGAAGCCGGATGTGATCTGTATGGTGGATAACTGCTACGGAGAATTCGTGGAGACCATTGAGCCCTCGGATGTGGGTGCGGATATGGTAGTGGGTTCGCTGATCAAGAATCCCGGAGGCGGGCTTGCTCCCATCGGCGGATATATCTGCGGAACAAAGGAATGTATCTGCCAGGCAGCGGCCCGGCTTACCACTCCCGGACTTGAGAAGGAGGTGGGGGCGTCTCTGGGCGTTACCAGGCAGTTCGCACAGGGGCTGTTCCTTGCACCGACGGTTACGGCGGCGGCCCTGAAGGGGGCCATACTTGCGGCGAATCTTTACGAGCGTCTGGGCTTTCATGCCATTCCGGGTGGTGCGGAGGACCGCTTTGATATCATCGAAGCAGTGGAGTTCGGCTCGCCCGAACTGATTCAGGCTTTCTGTGAGGGGATCCAGTCCGCCGCTCCGGTGGACAGCTTCGTGAAGCCCATCCCATGGGCTATGCCCGGCTATGACAGTGAAGTGATCATGGCGGCGGGAGCCTTTATATCCGGTGCTTCCATCGAGCTTTCCGCCGATGCTCCCATGAAGCCGCCCTATGCGGTATATTTCCAGGGAGGACTGACCTATCCTCATGCGAAATTCGGGATTCTTTCATCACTTCAGAAAATAGTAGAAAAAGGTCTCGTAAAATGGTAAAATAATATGTTGTCTTTATGTGACTCCCGAAGAGGCGAAAGGAAGGCACATATGACACATTTCAAGATCTCTGACATGGCAGAGCAAAGTAAACCATGTGAGAAAGCGTTGCAGTTCGGTATCCGGTCACTCAGTGATTCGGAGCTTCTGGCAGTGATACTGCGAAGCGGGGTCCCGGGAGCGAATGCCATTCATCTGTCCGAACAGATTCTCAGTCTTCATCCGGTCTACAAGGGACTCATGGGACTGAACTACCTTACGGCGGATGAGCTTCGTACTCTTCCCGGGGTCGGAAATGTAAAGGCGGTTCAGATCCTTGCGGTTTCCGAGCTTTCACGAAGAATTTCAAGAGAAGAGACGCGGGAAGAGGTTCGTCTGAATGACCCGGGCTCCATAGCCGATTATTTCCGGGAGGAGGTCCGGTATCTGCAGAAGGAAAGGGTGTATGCCCTGTTCTTTAATACGGCCGGTGTTCTTCTGCGGGAAAGCATGATCTCGGAAGGAACGGTGGACCGTTCCCTGGCTTCGCCAAGAGAGATCTACCGTGAGGCGCTGCGGGTGGGGGCCACGGGACTGGTGGTGTTGCACAATCATCCCTCCGGCGACGTGGAACCAAGCTCCATGGATCTGGAAATGACGCGGCAGATCCGCTCTGCGGGTGAAATCATCGGCATCCGGCTACTGGACCATATCATCATCGGAGGAAGCACCTACGTCAGCTTCTCCGAGAGAGGATTGTTACATGAAATTTAATCCGAAAAAAGATATATCGCCAAAGTACCTGTTTCTGGCACTCTCCATCATCTGTATCCTGCTGCTGGGGCTTTCTCTGTTCTCCGATTCCTTTATGTCCGGAGTAAGGGGCCTGTTCGGGAAGATGATCACTCCCATGCAGGAAGGTGTCAGCAATATCGGTGAATGGGTGGAAGAGAGGTTTCTGGTCTTCGGAGATGTGAAGGAGCTCCGGACGGAAAATGAGGAGCTGAAGAAGCGGAATGACGAGCTGGAGGATCAGATCAGCCGTAACCAGGCTGAGCTGACCGAGCTTGCCGAGCTTCGCCAGCTTTACATGCTGGATCAGATGTATCCGGAATACAACAAAACCGCTGCCCGTATCTTCTCCGTTGAGAATACCGGGTGGTTCAATGAGTTTTACATCAATAAGGGACTGAATGACGGGGTTTATGAAGACTGCAACGTTCTTTATGACGGCGGACTTCTGGGTATAGTCGTTGAGTCCTATGATACCTATGCGCGTGTCCGTGCCATCATTGATGACCGTTCCAAGGTGACTGCATCCATCGGACAGAACAGCGCACTTTGTACTGTGGAGGGAAGTCTGTCCACATACAAGGACGGTTATCTTGTAGCCATCGATATAGACAAGGAAGCCAAGGTAAGCGTGGGAGACCGTGTGATCACTTCAAATGTGTCCGACCGTTTCCTGTATGGCCTTACCATCGGTTATGTAACTGAACTGATCCCGGATCCCAACAATCTGACCGTAACTGCCCGGATCAAAACGGCAGTTGATTTCAGCTCTGTTCGGGATGTCCTGGTGATCACAGACAGAAAACAGGAAGTGACCTACTGATATGCGTAGAATCATTACCATAGCATGTTTACTAATCGTATCCTTCCTGCTGCAGACTACGGTTTTCTCACTGCATGATCTGGCAGGCAGTGCACCGAATCTGACATTGATCCTCACCATGTCCTTCGGTATCATGCGAGGCAGAAGAGAAGGATTGCTGACCGGCTTTTTCTCCGGTCTTCTTTACGACCTCTTCTTCGGGTCCTATCTTGGTATCTATGCTTTCATCTATATGACCATCGGATATCTGAACGGACGGTTCCATCAGAAATATCTGATGGAGGATATCAGTCTCCCCGTATTTATCATCATTGTGGATCAGCTGTTCCTGGATATGATCATTTTTGTGGGCAATTTCCTGCTCAGAAACCGGGTAAATCTGGGATATTATTTCCTGCATCAGATGATGCCGCAGCTGCTGTATGACGTCCTGATCACGGTTATCGTGTACCGCGTTCTTCTTCGGATCAACCGGTATCTCAGGAGAAAGGCGGCTGAGTCATGAAACTGTTCAAGGAATTTCTCATATATCTGAAGGAGCGGTTTGTAGAGTATATCCGGAGCCGGATCTTCCCGGTTACGATCCTCTTTTTTGTGCTTACATTTATCCTGGTGCACAGACTGTTCTATCTGCAGATCCGTCAGGGAGCAAGCTATACGGATGATCTTGTGGTAAAGACTGAGAAGACACTGACCATTCCGTCCATCCGCGGAAATATCTATGATAAGAACGGCAAGCTTCTGGCCGGAAGTAAGCTGACCTACAATCTGACCTTCGGAAACAGTACGCAGTTATCTGCCAGGGCCGAGGAGATGGGGGTTTCGGAGAATACACTTAAGAATCAGGTGATCTCCGATACCATTGACATCCTGGAGGCTGAGGAGGATGCTCTGCAGCTGACGGATTTCCCCATAGCTCTGCATAATAACAGCTATAGCTTTACGGCTTCGGGGACTGTGAAGAACAATTTCCTCCGGGACGTATTCGCAGCCAGTTCTTACGATGAGCTTACGGTGCAGGAAAAGGCCAGTTCGGCCACCACTGTTATCGAGATCCTGAAGGAACGTTTTGAGCTTTCCGACAGCTATAAAGGACAGCGCGGACTGCAGATCCTGGGCTGCCGGTATCTGCTTTGGCTGAACCGTTTCAAGCAGTACGTGCCGGTGGAGATCGCACAGGATATCTCCGAGAAGAGCCGTTCCACGATCCTGGAGAACCAGGACCGTTTATTCGGTATGGATATCACGGTGGATTCGGAACGGATCTATTATGATGCCAAATATTTCGCTCACATTATCGGATATGTGGGCAAGGCGTCGGAGGAAGATCTGGAGCGCCTCAACAAGGAGGGTAGTTCCGTCACTTATACAAATGAGGATGTGGTGGGTAAGACCGGTGTGGAGCAGATCTACGAGGCAGAGCTTCACGGACGTGACGGAAGCGAGACCATGCTGGTAGATAACCTGGGAAAGGTTATGGAGATCACCGAGACCCGTCCTGCAGATGCCGGGCAGGATGTGTACCTGACCATCGATGCGGATCTTACCAAATACTGCTATGACATGCTGGAGAAGGAGATCGCATCCATTCTTCTGGCACATATCAATGATTATTCGGAAGCTCCTGAGTTCAATGAGACAAATATCATCCCCATCACGGATGTCTATGCGGCGTTGTTCGGTAACAATCAGATCAAGCTGGATCTGATGAAGGAGCCTACGGCAACCGCACATGAAAAGAGTGTTTACAAATCCTACGAAAGGTATAAGTCATCCGTAATCTCCAGGATCCGCGGAGAGCTGGAGGATGATCCGACCATCGTATCCAGCCTTTCACGGGAATATCAGGATTATATGGAGTATATCTGTGAGATGCTGGCTTCAGAGGGGCTGTACAACAGGGATGCCGTGGATGATACGGATGCAACCTTCGTCAGCTATGTTACAGGAAAACTCAGTCTCCAGAATTATCTTCGGTATCTGATCAGTATCGAGGCCATTGATGTATCCTCCATCGAGAACCCGGACACCTATTACGATTCTGATGAGATCTATCATATCCTGAAGAAGTACATTCTGGAATATCTGGATGATGACAGTGCTTTTGATAAAATGATGATCCGCGTCATGCTGCAGACCGATATCCTTTCAGGTAAGGATGTGATCGATCTTCTGTATGAGCAGAAGGTATTGGATGCTGAGACGGATCAGGAGTATAGGGATTATTCTGCAGGCGCATACAGCTCCTATGAATTTATGAGGATGAAGATCAAGAAGCTGGATATCACACCGGCGATGCTGGCGCTGAAGCCCTGTTCCGGTTCCGTTATCGTATCGGACGTCCGGACAGGAGAGGTTCGGGCCCTGGTAAGCTATCCCAGCTATGACAATAACCAGCTAACCAATTCGGTGAACAGTGCCTACTATACACAGCTTCTGGAGGACCGGGCGACACCGCTGAACAACCGGGCGCTTACCACCAGGACTGCGCCGGGATCCACATTTAAAATGATCTCCTCCATCGCAGGTGTGGAAGAGGGGGTTCTTGGTCTGGATGAGGAGATCCTGGATAAGGGAGAATTCGAAGAGGTATACACCAAGCCCGCCTGCTGGCTGTTCAACCTGAACGGCGGAAATCACGGCAGTGTGGATATCTCCAAGGCGCTGGATGTATCCTGTAACTATTTCTATTACGTGGTGGGCTATCGTCTGGCTACCCGCAGCGGAACCTATGTGGATTCCGAGGGTGTGAAGACACTGGCGAAGTATGCGGCCAAGTTCGGTCTGGATTCCAAGACAGGCATCGAACTGGATGAGATCTCGCCTCATATCTCCGATAATGATGCGGTTACTTCGGCCATCGGACAGGGTAAGAATTCCTTTGCGCCCATCCAGCTGTCCCGCTATGTGTCGACGCTGGCGAATAAGGGTACCTGCTATGATTATACGCTGTTGGATCACATCGCTGATAATTCCGGCAAGATCGTCCGCAGCGGTCAGCATACGGTGCATTCCAGAGTGGAGATCTCCTCGGAGCTCTGGGAACGTGTACAGACGGGTATGCGTCTTGTAGTAACGGACGACCTGGATTCGGATAAAATGCTGAACGGCATCAAGGTGGCTGTGGCCGGAAAGACCGGTACCGCACAGGAGAATAAAAATGATCCGCCACACGGTCTGTTCATATCCTATGCGCCTTTTGATTCGCCGGAAACCTCGGTGACTACGGTCATTCAGAACGGATATGCATCCTCCAATGCGGCGGAGCTGTCCGGATTTATCTATGCATATCTTTACGATAAGGAAGCACTTACGGATTCGCAGCTGACCGGTGCCGGTTCTCTTTCCGACTAGGTTGTCTTCTCGAAAGGAAGCGTTGTATGTTTAAGCGCTATAAGCTTAGGGATTACAATTTCATACTGACCCTGTGTGTCATCGGACTGATGGTGATGGGAGTTTTTGTGATCAACAGCGCAGACTCTTCCTTTACCATGAAACAGGCCATCGGTGTCGGGGGTGCTGTTGTGATCATGATCATCGTTTCGCTGGTGGATTATCACCTGTGGCTGAAGCTTTATCTGGTCATTTACGGTGTGGGACTTGTCTTTCTTCTGGCGGTTCTGCTTTTCGGTAATACGGTGAACAATGCAACCCGCTGGTTTACCTTCGGAGGAATCACATTTCAGCCTTCTGAGCTCATGAAGACCCTGATGATCCTCTTTATGGCGGCGTTTCTTCAGAAAATGATAGAAGAGGAGAAGGTGTCACGACCGAAGGGACTGCTTCTCTTTGTCGGAAGTGTGGCAGTTCCCATGCTGCTGATCTTCCGTCAGCCCGACCTGTCCACCACGCTTTGTCTTGCCATTGTCATGCTTCTCATGCTGTATCTGGCGGGACTCAGCTACAAGATCATCTTCGTGGTCCTGCTGATCACCATCCCCATTGCGGGAACCTTCATGTGGTATATACAGAAGCCTGACCAGAAGCTGCTGAACCAGTATCAGGTAGACCGTATCCTGGCATTTATCTATCCTTCGGACTATCTGGATTCACAGCAGGCAAATTCCGTTATGGCCATCGGTTCCGGCCAGCTTTGGGGAAAGGGTCTGGACCCCGGTCAGGATGTGGTAACAGTCAGCAATTCCAGGCTGATCTCCGAGCAGCAGACGGACTTTATCTTCTCCGTTATCGGGGAGTCCTTCGGTTTTGTGGGAAGCATAATAGTTATTGCAATCATTCTGCTCATAGTGTTACAATGTATAAGGGTGTCAAGAAGGGCAAGGGACCCCGGAGGTATGCTGCTGGCAGGAGGTGCTGCATGCCTTTTTGCAATACAGTCCTTCCTGAATATAGGTGTTGCAACTGCGATCCTTCCGAATACCGGAATTCCGCTTCCCTTCATCAGTTACGGACTGACTTCACTGATCAGTTCCGCCATTATGATCGGAGTGGTCCTGAATGTGGGATTGCAGCCGGAGAGGTTTTAGTTACTTGGAGTTGGGGGTAAAAACTTTATGAATGTAGTGCTTATCGCGCACGATCCCAAGAAGAAGCTGATGCAGAATCTATGCATTGCCTATCGCGGGATCCTGAGTCATCACACACTGTATGCGACAGAGACTACCGGACGACTTGTGGAGGAGGCTTCCGGGCTTTCGGTTCACAAATTCCTGGCCGGTCATCTGGGCGGTGTACAGCAGATCGGAACACAGATCGAGAGTAACCAGATGGATCTGGTGATCTTTATGCGTGATCCGATGATGCATATGACGGCAACCAATGACTTTGTGAACATCTGCACCCTATGTGATGTTCATAATATTCCTATCGCCACCAATCTTGCTTCTGCAGAGCTCCTGATCAAGTCTCTGGAGAGAGGAGATCTGGACTGGCGTGATCTCTACAAGCATTGATGGTATGAAAAAAGGGATTTTCTATTTAATATTTCTGTTTCTTCTCACGACCGGACTGTTCGTCTGGATATTTATGAGAAACCGGTCCTTCGATTCCGCTTACGGTCAGGAGGTTGATATCTCCGGAGACCTGAAGGGACTTTCCACGTCCCCGCTTCCCGGCTTTTCTTCCCGGTATGCGGTCGTAGCGGACGGAGAAGAGATCAATGCCGAGCAGTTTAAGGATTCGACCTATGCGGTGATCATGGTAAACAATGAGACCCGGGAATGCCTGGCTGCACACAATGTACATAAGCGTATCTATCCGGCCAGTATGACAAAGCTGATGACCGGACTAGTTGTGTGCGATGCCATCGAGGCAGGGAAGCTCAGTCTGGACGAGGAGATCGTTCTGGATCATAACATCTCCTTTGATGCCAGCCTTTCGGTCGTTCAGAGTAATCTGTCCAAGGGCTGCAGGATCAGCGTTCGGAATCTGCTTACGGCCCTGATGCTTTCTTCCTATAATGACTACGCCATTATCCTTGCGGAGAAGGTGGGCGGAAGTGTGGAAGGCTTTGCGGATCTGATGAACGCAAAGGCGAAGGAGCTTGGCGCAACGGGGACACATTTTACAAACCCCCATGGTCTGGACGATCTGGATCACTATACCACCGCATATGATATGTATCTGATCGTAAATGCGGCGGCTGACTGTGAGATCCTTCACGAGATCGACCAGTACAGTACCTATACCTATTCCTGGACGGATGCCAGCGGCGAGTCCTGGGATGATACGGCTACGGCAACCAACTATTTCCTGATCGACGAGGCAAACCTGCCGTCCAATATCTCCATTCTTGCGTGGAAGACGGGTACTACTACAGGTGCGGGTAACTGCCTGGCCATGAAGGCGAAGATCAATGATAACACCTACACCATGCTGGTGGCGGACAGCGAATCCAAAACGGATCTGTATGCAAAATACAGTATTCTTTTCAATCTGGCAGAATAAAGAGGCATAAGTTATGGCAAACCGGGGCAACAGAAAAGTCGTTCGCATGAACAAATCTTTTCAGGTCAACTCAGCACTGATCATATTCGGGATCATCCTGATATATGTGGTGGTGAGTGCTTTTCTTGCGCTTCGGAAGCAGCCTATTACCACATATAAGGTAAATGCAAGTAACATCAACAACAATATCATCTGTGACGGTATCGCTCTCCGTCAGGAGAAGGAGATCAGTTCCGATAAATCCGGATATGTCTGTTATTTCGTAAGAGACGGTGAGAAGGTTGCGAAGAATTCTGCAGTCTGTACCGTGGACGAGACCGGAAATCTGATCCAGACCGTCGAAAGAAAGGATGCTACGGATACCAAGTTCAGCAGCTCGGATTATCTGGAGATCCGCAGTGCAATCGATGTTTATAAGACCGGATATTCGGATACTAACTTCTTTGAAGTGTATACCTTCCGGGATACCATCGAGAGTAAGGTCATGGAGATGGCAAATCAGATGATCATGAAGGAGTATTCCGCACAGGGAGCGCTTGCGAAGACCACGGTCCGGAACATGGTTGCTCCGGAAAGCGGGATCGTTACCTACTATACGGACGGCTACGAGGCACTTACACCGGAAACCCTGCAGGAGTCGGATTTTGACAGAACCAAATACAACAGAGTTGCACTGAAGAGCGGAGAGATCGTTGAGTCAGGAAAGACTCTGTTCAAGATCACGGCAAATGAATCCTGGAATATCTGCTGCTTTATCAATTTTGATCAGGCAAACCGCATCCTGGATGAAAACCGTCTTTATTTTACACTGAACAATTCCGATACGGAAATGGCTGCCGATTATGATATGGTCCGTCTTGAGAACGGATGTATCCTGGTACTTCCCATGGAGAAGTACATGATCGACTATGTGAATGAAAGATTCCTTTCCGTCGAGATCATCCTGGACCGGTATGAAGGCCTGAAGGTTCCCAACACGGCCATCCTCGACAAGCAGATCTATAAGGTTCCCATAGAGTATTTTGCCGCCGGAGGAAATGAGAGCGGAGAGAATAAGCTCTATGTGCAGAGGACCGATGAGGAAGGGAATTCCACGGTGGAACAGATCTCCCCGGATATCTATGAGACGGAGGAGCAGTTCTATTACGTGGATCCGAATCTGTTCTCCGATTCGGACGTGCTGATCAAACAGGATTCCCAGGAAACCCTGGCGGTCTCCACTCTGGAGCACACCACGCTGAAGGGAGTCTATATCGCAAATAAGGGAGTTGCTGATTTTTCACCCATTTCCATCGTCAGGGTCGGAGATGAGTTTACCATCGTCGGGACGAAGGACCGACTCAGGGAATTTGACAATATCGTCATGGATGCGGCGCAGGTACTGGAGAATCAGGTGCTGTACTGATCCGCTTAGACAGAAAAGGGAAACAGAAATGATCGAAGAGAATTACAGAAAAGTTGAAGCCAAAGTGAAGGAAGCGGCTATCCGCGCCGGGAGAAATCCGGAGGAGGTTACTCTCATTGCTGTATCGAAGACCAAACCGCTTTCGGACATAGAGGCACTGATGAAGATCGGCGTTGAGGAATTCGGTGAGAATAAGCCGCAGGAGCTGCGGGACAAGTATGAAAATGTGTCGCGGCCCGTACATTTTCATCAGATCGGACATCTTCAGACCAACAAGGTGAAGTACATCATCGATAAGGCGGTGCTTATTCATTCCGTTGATACCATGCATCTTGCCGAACAGATCCAGAAGGAAGCCGAAAAGCGGGATATGGTGGCGAAGGTTCTGATCGAGGTGAATGCCGGTGAGGAGGATACCAAGTTCGGTGTTACGGTTGAGGAAACCGAGGATCTGGTAAGGCAGATCAGTGTTCTTCCCAACGTGAAGATCTGCGGACTTATGACCATCGCTCCTTTTGTGGATGATCCGGAGGAGAATCGGCCGATTTTCCGCCAGATGCATCAATTATTACTTGACATAAAATCGCAAAAAATAGATAATGTAGATATGAATGTGCTCTCGATGGGAATGACCAACGACTATGAGGTGGCGATTGAAGAAGGCGCAACCATGGTACGTGTCGGAACCGCGATCTTCGGAGCAAGAGATTACAGCATATAGTTTAAAGGGGAAAAGAAAATGGCAAAGGGAAAAAAGAGCTTGCTGGATTACTTCCGTGTAAATGATGCGGAGGATGAGGATTACGACGAGGAAACCGATGATCTCTTCGATGAAGAGGATGAGGATGAAGAAGGATTCTCATTTGGCAGAAGAAGAAAAGAAAAAAGAGCTGCAGCAGCTGCACAGGCTCCGGCTCCCCAGCCGGCTCCGCGCCCTCAGTATTCACAGCCGGCGCCACAGCCCAGACAGACGGCTCCCTATCAGCCGTCTACCGCTTCCTATACACCGGCATCAACGGCTGCGCCTCGCAGAAAGACAAGAGAGGAGAATAAGCTCGTGTCCTTCGATAATCAGAGAAAACAGAATTACAAACCTTCCAGTGAGGTATATGTGATCAAGCCCCAGGAGTTTGATGATGCACAGACGGTTTCCGATTTCCTGAAGGCAGGAAAGACCATCGTCATCAATATGGAGGGTGTTCAGCTGGATCCCGCACAGCGTATCATCGATTTCATCGGTGGTGCATGCTACGGGCTCGGTGGTGACCTTCGTGCGATCTCTTCCAACATTTTCATCGCAGCACCTCATAATATCGAGGTGTCCGGTGATCTGAGAGATGAGATCCTGAATGATTCCACACTTTCACCGCAGCTTGGTACTTTCTAAATCGTACTTACTAAATCTTTTGTGGGGTTGTAGTTGTTATTTCTTTGGAGGTTTGGGTATAGATGCTGACACCGGTTGATATTCAACAGAAGAAGTTTAAAACGGGCATTGGGTTCAATAAGGATGATGTGAACCAGTTTTTTCACGAGGTTTCCGTCAGCTATGAAGAGCTTTATCGCTCCAATGCAGATCTGAAGGAGAAGGTTATCACAATGGAGGATACTCTGCAGCATTATAAGGCTACAGAGGATAATCTTCAGAAATCTCTCCTTATTGCAGAAAAGAATACGGAAGAGCAGAAGACCAATGCACAGCGTGAGGCCAGAAATATCGAAGCCGAGGCAAGAAGCCGGGCGAATGAGATCGTGAAGGATGCGCAGGCTCAGCTTGAGTATATGGAGAAGCGCATGGAGGAGTTGCGTGATCAGTATGCGGAATATAAGCAGAAGTTTGCTGATCTGATGCGCAGTAATCTCAGATCCATCGGTGAATGGGATTTTGATGAGGAAGCCCAGATGTCTGAAAGACAACCGCAGAAGCAGCCACCTGCCGATAATTTCGGAATGGGCATGGGTGGTCTTGGCGGTATGGACGGAGATTTTGGTTTCCAGTTCAGCGACAGTCCGTCCAGAGATTCGGATTCCGGATCCGGTCTGGGTGGGGCAGGCTCCGTAGGCAGTTCCAGAGACGAACGCCGGAGCAGTGTATCCAATGTATATGGCTCTGTGCTGGGCGGCGAGGGAATCGATCCCTTCGCAGGTATGTAATCCAACAGGAAAACCTCTTCCACGGGGACAGTTTCAGTGATTCATCTGACATGAATTGCAGAAACTGTCCCCGTGGTGTGATGATACGGAGAAAGGAACAGAACCGGAAAATGAAGAAGAAAAATCTCATTTTTGCCATCGGGCTTTTTGTTTTTATTATCTTATTTGATCAGCTGACGAAGCTTCTGGTCGTACATAACATGGAACTGAATGACAGCGTCCCTCTGATCAGTGATGTCTTTGAGATCCATTACATACAGAATACCGGAATGGCATGGGGCCTGTTCTCAGGGAAGACCTGGCTTCTGGCCATAGTCAGCGGTGTCATGCTGGTGGCTCTGATCTATGTATATCACAACATTTCCGAAGGACGTTATTACCGGCTGCTCCGGATCCTTCTTATCTGTATCGTGGGCGGGGCCTACGGGAACCTGTTGGACCGGCTGCGCCTGGGTTATGTGGTGGATTTCCTGTATTTCAAGCTGATCAACTTTCCAGTGTTTAATGTTGCAGATATCTTCGTGACGGTCAGTGTGATCCTGCTGATCATCCTGATGATCTTCAAGTATAAGGGAAATGATCTGGACGTCATGCTGGGAGAGAAGATCCGCCTGGAAGACGGAACCTACAAAGATAAGAAGAAAAAGAAAGATGGAAAAGAAGAATGAAACCCTTCAAAACCATATAGAGTTAACTCCTGAGACAGAAGAGACAGGGCTTCGTCTGGACAGGTATCTGGCAGGGGCACTGCCGGAGTATTCCCGCAGCTTCCTGCAGCAGCTGATCGAGGAGGGCATGGTATCCGTAAATGAGAAGATCGTTAAGGCTTCCTACAAGGCGAAGGCGAAGGACTTCATCTGTGTGACGATACCTGAACCGGAAACGTTGGAGATCGAGGCTGAGGATATCCCTTTGGACATCGTATATGAGGATGATGACCTTCTGGTGGTGAACAAACCCCAGGGAATGGTGGTACACCCGGCGGCCGGACATACGGGCGGGACTTTGGTAAATGCGCTGATGTATCACTGCGGGGATTCGCTGTCTTCCATTAACGGAGTCATGCGTCCGGGCATCGTTCACAGGATCGATAAGGATACCAGCGGACTGCTTGTGGTCTGTAAGTCGGACCGGGCACATCGTGATCTGGCGCTTCAGTTTGCAGAGCATAGTATCGTTCGGGTGTACACTGCCATCTGCCATGGGGGGATAGCAGATCCCGGTACCGTGGATGCTCCGCTTGCAAGGGACCCGAAGGACAGGAAGAGGATCACAATATCCGCAAACGGCCGACGTGCAGTGACGCATTATGAACCGTTGGAACGTCTGAAACAGGATTTCACACTGGTAAGCTGCAGACTGGAGACGGGGAGAACCCATCAGATCCGGGTGCATATGGCTTCCATCAAACACCCGATCCTCGGTGATCCGGTTTACGGGCCGAAGAAATGCCCGTTTCATCTGAACGGACAGCTGCTCCATGCAGGGACACTGGGCTTTGTCCACCCTGTAACGGGAGAACAGGTGGTATTTACAAGCGACCTTCCGGAACATTTCCAAAAGGTCCTTCAGAATCTAAAGAAACAGTAGACATCTTCAAGAGAGTGAACGATGGGTGATATAAAGGAAAGGGACAATCACATAACAGAGGAATTCCGTCGCACGGCCACCCGTGTGTCCATCGTCAGTATCCTGGGCAATCTCGGACTTTCCGTATTCAAAATGCTGGCAGGCATCCTGGCACATTCCGGCGCCATGATAAGCGATGCCGTACATTCCGCATCGGATGTGATCAGCAGCTTTATCGTGATCATCGGTGTCCGTATCTCCGGTCGTGAGCCGGATAAGGATCACCCGTACGGACATGAGCGTTTTGAATGCGTGGCTTCCATTATTTTAGCCATGCTGCTTGCCATCGTCGGCGGGGAGATCGGTATCACCGCCATAAAGACTATCCGGAACGGTGCGGATTCCATCACCATTCCCGGAACACTGGCGCTTGTTGCAGCAATCGTTTCCATTGTTGTGAAGGAAGCGATGTTCTGGTATACACGCGCGGCAGCACTGCGTATCCATTCGACGGCACTGAAGGCGGATGCATGGCATCACCGCAGCGATGCGCTGTCTTCCGTGGGTGCGCTGATCGGTATCGCCGGAGCCAGATTGGGTGTGCCGGTACTGGAACCCATCGCAAGTATCGTGATATGCCTCTTTATCTTCAAGGTGGCGATAGAGGTATTCCTTACCTCCATCGATCAGATGGTGGATCATCGCTGTGATGATGAGACAGAAGCACAGCTTTCAGACTGCGTCCTGAAACAGGAGGGGGTACGTGGTGTGGATATGCTGCAGACAAGGATGTTCGGTTCCCGGATCTATGTGGATATTGAGATCCGTGTGGACGGAGAATTAAGATTGGTTGAAGCGCACGAGATCGCAGAACAGGTGCATGATGCGGTCGAGGCAGAATTTCCGCAGGTTAAGCATGTTATGGTACATGTGAATCCTGACTGATCCGGAATAAATGCCCGGCCGGCGTGTCTTATCCCGTGCAGAGCATTTATACAGAGGATTATTCAAAATGAAAACAGCAATCAGAAGCCGTTATTTCGGCAACAGACAATTCTATAAAACAGTCTTCGGGATTGCGGTCCCGATCATGATCCAAAACGGGATCACCAATTTCGTAAGTCTTCTTGACAATATCATGGTGGGCCAGATCGGAACGGAACAAATGTCCGGTGTGGCCATCGTCAATCAGTTAATGTTCATTTATTTCCTGTGCATGTTCGGCGGAGTATCCGGTGTGGGAATCTTTACCGCTCAGTACTTCGGGTATAAGGACCATGAGGGGATCCGAAATACGGTTCGTTATAAACTGTGGCTGGGCCTGATCATTGCGGTTGCAGCGACCCTGATCTTTCTTTTCTTTGGCTCCACTCTGATCCAAAGCTATCTGAACGGGACAGAGGACGGAGGAGACCCGGTGGCAGCGCTTCACTACGGGGAAGAGTATCTGAAGGTGATCCTGATCTCCCTTCCGGCCATTTACCTGTCCATGACCTATTCCAGTACACTGCGTGAATGCGGACAGACCAAGGTCCCCATGTTTGCCAGTGTGATTGCAGTGCTTGTGAACCTGCTCTTTAATTATCTGCTGATCTTCGGTAAGTTCGGCTTCCCGGAGCTGGGTGTGATCGGTGCGGCCATCGCCACGGTGCTTTCCCGTTATGTGGAAATGCTGATCGTTTTGGTCTGGTGTTCCAGACACAGGCACAGTCATCCGTATTTTAAAGGGATCTTTAAGACACTTCGGGTTCCGAAGGAGCTGGTTGCCAAATTCTTCAAAACCGGAATGCCGATACTGGTCAACGAAGGACTCTGGTCCGTCGGGATCGCACTTCTGGCACAGGCCTACAGCACCCGAGGACTGAATGTGGTGGCCGGACATAATATCGCAAACACCATAAATAACCTTTTCAATATCGTATTTATTGCCATGGGAGATGCGGTTGCCATTCTGATCGGGCAGTTGCTTGGTGCCGGTGAACTTGAGAAGGCAAAGGACTGGACCCGTAAGCTGATCGTAACGGGAATGCTGAGCGCGCTGCTCACCGGAAGCATCATGTTCGCAACCTCCGGACTGTTCCCTCAGATTTATAATACGAATGAACAGGCCAGGAGTATCGCAACTGCATTCATCATGGTACAGGCGGTGGCCATGCTCAAGGATTCCTTCCTGCACTGCAGCTACTTTGCACTGCGTTCCGGGGGAAAGACCATTATCACATTTCTCTTTGACAGTGTATTTATGATGGTGGTCTCCGTGCCCCTGGCATATGTACTCAGCCGCTATACCGACATTTCCGTTGTATGGATCTTTATCTGGGTCCATGCTGCGGATCTGATCAAGTGCCTGATCGGATATATCCTTCTGAAGAAGGGTGTCTGGATACGGAATATCGTAAAAGAGTAGTCCGTTCGTCTTGCAAAATGTGCGGTTGTACCTTACAATTATTATGTATTTTATCAAGGAATGAGAGGGCTCGTTTTATGGCTGAAACCAATGGAAACAACAGTTCTGCCGGAACGGATTATGCGAAAAGAATGCGTCTGGAGCGCGCGAAGGAAACTGCACGGGAAACTCCCAGTGTGGGGGCCATGATCGCGAAGACCATTGTCGGTGCTATTATCATTGTTGCCGGAGCTTTCGTGGGTGGAAACGGGTTTAATGTAGGGACTTTCATTGGCGGTCTCATCATCGGACTGGTGCTCATCGCCTGGGGGATCCTCGGCTATAAGCAGCAGCAGAAAAGAATCGAGGATGCCCGGCTGGATGTGGTGCTTTCCACACTGCCGGATTCCTTCAGCAATCCGGAGATCGATGCATTGACGCAGAAATATGATGAGGCGGAATCGGCAGGAAACAAGAAGGAATAGATAGTATTATGAGGGATCGTATATGGATGCTTGGAGGATCTTGCTTGTTGTAGGCGTTGTTATTTTGATCATATGCTTCTTCTCTTTCATCTATGTTATGATCATTGCGAAGAAGGACGGACAGGTGGCGGATCCCATTAAGGCGGAGATCTCGCTGGTGGCCCAGACGGCAGGACGGATTCTGAGTACTTTGAAGAAGCAGGATCGGACTGCAATCTGCAGGGTCTCCAGGGGATTTACTGGAATCCGTGTGGAGGTTGCTTCCTCCGGAGAACCGCCTGTTCATTATGACAAGGAGATACCGGGAAAAGAACATACGGCAGCGCAGATTCAGGAGCTGATCGGATTCACTGCCACCATGATCGCACATTTTGCCGGCAGGGAATTCATGGCGATCCGGGAATACGGAGACAGCTTCAGGGTTGAAAGAAACGCCTTTTACAGAAAACCCGGACAGGGAGGAGTATTATGATCTGTCAAAAATGTGGAAGAGAAACGCCTGCAGGCAATTTCTGCCTGGTATGTGGCGCAAAGCAGATGGTGCCCGGACAGAATGCCGGCCATCCGTCTCAGCAGACCCGGCCCACGCAGCAGGGCGGTGGGCAGCAGTATCGTCAGCCCGTGCAGGGGCAGCAGGGACAGTCGCAGTATCGTCAGCCGCAGCAGGGCGGTG
>CADBRW010000199.1 GCA_902797155.1 uncultured Lachnospiraceae bacterium | reverse complement strand
TCCGTCCTCACGGAAGGTGAGGCTCACGATCACCGGGATGTCCTCTGAAAGCTCACGGATGGCGATCAGAGCCGCTCTGGATTCCTGCAGGCTCATCATGGTCTCCACCACGATCAGATCCACGCCTGCGGACAGCAGCGCCTCTGCCTGTTCTTTATATACATCAACCAGTTCCTCGAACTGCAGATCTCCTATGGGGAAGAGCTGGCGTCCGGTCATGGTCATATCACCGGCCACATATCCTCTTTCATTGCAGCGCCGAACCGCTTCCCGGGACAGCTGAACCAGCGCACGGTTCATTTCCACCGTCCGCTCTTCCAGATGATATTCGCGAAGCTTGATGCGATTGCAGGTAAATGTGGGGGCGTACAGGATATTTGTTCCTGCCTCAAGGAAACGAACCTGGAGATCGATCAGTGTTTCGGGATGCTCCAGGATCCATTGCTCCGGGCACACACCAAGGGGCATGCCCGCAGCCATAAGATTGGTTCCTGTCGCACCATCCAGACACAGGATGCGATTCTCCAGGAGTCTTTGAAAATCAGATCTGTTCATAACTATCTCACTTTAAAAAATCAGTCAGCGGCAGCTTCTCGGGGCTTATGCTCTGCATATAAGCCTCATCCCGAAGCCAGGGGCCGTTATCGGCAGCCGTTGTAGCCAGTTTGTCACAGCGCTCGTTCTCCGGATGTCCGTTATGACCGCGAACCCAGCAGAAGGTCACCTTGTGAGGCTCCATGGCTTTCAGCAGCCGTAACCAGAGGTCCACGTTCTTTACAGGCTCGCGTCCTCTCTTCCATTTGTTCTTCTGCCATTTATCGATCCAGTGATCATTGAAGGCCCGGACCACATATTGGGAATCCGACCACACCGTCACTTCACAGGGACGGATGAGATGCTCCAGACCTACGATCACAGCCATCAGCTCCATACGGTTATTGGTGGTGCGTTCGTATCCCTGGGACAGCTCCTTCTCATGAACCTGTCCGGCCGTATCCGTCACGGAAAGGATCGCTCCGTAGCCACCCGGGCCGTCCGGGTTGGAACGTGCCGCTCCGTCCGTGTATAGCGTTACTTGCTCCATACTCGTTTCCTTTTGAAGAAATCTAGAAGAAGAATTCCGACGTTCTCCAGTAACAGATCACCGGCAGTCCCCGATATCCCAGGTTATAAATGGTCTCTGCTGTGGTATAGGGCAGATTCACGCATCCGTGGGATCCTCTGGACTTGTACAGTTCTCCGCCGAATTTCGACTGCCAGTATGCATCATGCAGTCCGATCTCTCCGTTGAAGGGCATCCAGTAATCTACGTGAGACGCATAGCCCGGTCCGGTGAGGACCACATTCTGACGCATACCATAGATCGCATAGAAGCCACCGGGTGTCTGAGAACCGCGGTTGGGATTTCCGGAGATCACGTCATCCTCAAGGATCTTCTTTCCGTCCAGATAGAAGTAAACCTTCTGGTTCGAAAGGTCGATCTCCACATAGCTGTTACCGATATCGGAGTTGTCCTTCGTATATACCAGGCCTTCATGTGTCAGCTCCGGAATTCTCTCGAAACCGTGCTTCTGGAACAGGGCATCGTAAAGCATGGATACCTCTGCTTCCTGGTCGATCTCCCAGCCCATATAATTATTGGTCACGTGAGCGATCTTTCCGTCATGGGTCTTAAAATCTCTCATTCTGCCGAAGGTGTTATGCTCCCATGCGAAGTCCGATACAAACCGCTGAACACGGAGACGGTCCACGGAGCACTGATAGTGATCAGGATCCAGATTCAGCATGGAATAGATCTGTTCCGGCGTGAGATCGATCTTCACATCGGCATATACATAGGTCATCTTCAGTTTGGTATAGGATTCGATCTGCTCCTTGTAACGGATCACCTCCGGAGAGTCTTCCGTATACTCGGGCTTGATATAGCAGTCCTCATCGTTCACATTCAGCTCTGCATCCAGACTGTGCAGCTTTGCATCCAGAACCTCATGGAATTTATCAAGATCGATCAGTGTTCCCTGATTTCCCTTCCGGATCTCGGGGGTTCCGTCATTCATGACCACCCGGGGATTCTCAGGAGACTTCATGTTCTTTGTCGTGAAATAACCGGCATTATTAAGGAATGCCTCCAGTTTGTCCGAATCATAGGTCACCTCATAGGCAGCCTCGTTCGGTTTGTTGAAGTAGGTGACGAACCACAGGAACGGATTCTGCTTCTCCTTAATGCTGTGTACATCATTTTTAGTGGTGATGACCATACCGATATCCTCGGGATGGAGGGTCACTTCACCGTTACGAAGCTTGATATGCAGAGTGTAGTCCGACATTTTACTGTCGATCTCCTGCTGTACCGACTCCTCGGAACGGAAGGAATAATCCACGCCGTTGATAATGGTATTGGGCTGGAAATAGAAGAAGCTGTTGAATACCATAAAGGTATAGCCGATCAGAAACAGACCGGCCAGAACGATTGTGACGGTCATCAGGATCTTATGGCGCTTTCTGGCTCTGACAAAGGCCTTCTCATCCACGTAGACGCCGGGATGCTCCTCAACCTTCTTATCTTCTGTCTCAGCCGGCTTCTCGTCGGTTTCCGGCTTCTTCTCATCAGTATCCGTCTTTGCCTCGTCGGTTGAGGCTTTCACCTCGTTAGTCGCTGTCTTGGCTTCATCGTCCGATTCCGAGTCCTTCTCTTCTGTTTCCGCCTTCTTCTCATCAGCCTCCGGCTTCGCATTCTCTGTCTCCGCCTTCTTCTCATCAGCCTCCGGCTTCGCATCCTCTGTTTCCGCCTTCTTCTCATCAGTCTCCGGCTTCACATCCTCTGTTTCCGCCTTCTTCTCGTCGGCTTCCGGCTTCACATCTTCAGTTTTCGCCTTTGATGCCTCTTCGTCATCGATCACGATATCGACGACCTCAGAGTCTTTCTCATTCAAATCACCCATTTTATATCATCCTCTAACCTAAAGATACAAGTACAAGCTCCGGCAGGTTGTTGAACCTCACCGGTATCGTATGCTGGCCCAGCCCGGAGCTTACCAGCATCTGATTCTCACCCTCCTGATATAAGCCATGATCATAATGCGGGAAAAGCTGGTATTTCGGAGAGATGAAGCCACCGATCAGCGGGAGCCGTATGATCCCTCCATGAAAATGTCCCGCAAGTGTAAGATCCGCTCCCCAGGAGCTGTATACAGGTCCCCAGCTGGGATCGTGTGCCAGAAGAACCACGGGTTCCTTTCTGTCCGCGTCACCCATCAGCTGTTTCATTACATCAACGGTCAGGCGTTCGCCCTTCCGTCTGTAATATACATGGCCCATACTGAGACCATATAAGCGGATACTGCCCTTGGGCAGGGAAACCGACACCGATTCATTTACAAGAAAATGAACCGAGGAAGACATCCTTCCGCGGTATCCGTCCCAGTCATAGCCTCTTTCATTTGCATAGGCGATCATCCGCTGTTCATGATTGCCGTAAGCATAGTACAACGGAGCGATTTTGGCAAGTCCGTTTATCAGATTTTCCGCCGGAGAGGTATCCTCCCCTTCCGCCGTCCCGTTCACCATGTCTCCGCCCACCAGAATGATATCCGGCTTTAATTCGGCGGCCTTTTGGATGATGCGGTCATTCATTTTCCCGTGAATGGCCTCATGATAATCGGAAAGGAACAGGATCCGTCCCTGGGGATGATCCCGAAGGGAAAGTGCATACTCCTTCACGCGGAAACGGTGAAGCTCCCTGTAGGATTCCAGAAACAGCACGGCCAGTCCGAAGGCGATGACGCCCAGTATGATCAATATGATGGTAAGTGCACCCATATCAGGTCTCCACGTTGATAACTCCTGCTTCTTCTTCCGCCTGTCTCTTGAAGTCCTCCAGGCGGTCCGGTGAGATCACCGGGAGATCATCCATGGAGGAAATGCCGAAGCTTCGCAGGAAGTCATCCGTCGTTCCGAAGAGGATCGGATGTCCCGGAGCATCCAGTCATCCAACCTCCTGGATCAGATTGTATTCTACAAGCCGGTTTACCGCATGGGAGCAGGACACTCCGCGGATCTTCTCGATCTCCTGTCTGGTCACCGGCTGCTTATAGGCAACGATGGAAAGTGTTTCAAGAAGAACATCCGTAAGAACATGCTTCTTCGGAGCATTTACAAGACGGACCAGCTCTTCATAATAATCGTTCTTGGTACAGAGCTGATACTTTCCGTCCAGCTCGATCATACGGATGCCGCGGTCCTCTGCATCATACAGCTTCTGCATATCCGTAAGGATCCTGACCAGTTCTTTTTCGTCGATCTGCAGCGCATCCCGAAGCTCCGAAAAAGACACTGCTCCGCCAACGGCGAACAGCACAGCCTCCACCGCAGCGTATATATTTTTATTCTCATCCATTGATAGGATAACCTCCGTTATTCCAGTGAATCGATCAGGATCTCGCCGAACAGGCCCTCCTGACGAATGGCGATGATCCCTGTCTTCATCAGCTCAAGGATCGCCAGGAAGGATACGATCAGGTTCATCCTTCCTCTTTTTCTGCCGAGCAGAGTGCGGAAATTGATGCTTCGGAGTCCGCGGATCTCCTGTTGGATCTCAACCATGCGGTCCTCCAGCTTGATCTCATCACGGCTGATGGTTCCGAATTTGCTTCTCACCGGATCCATACGATAGACCTCACGACGCATCAGCTGCTGGAAGATCTCATTTAACTGGGCAAGGGTCGTATCTCCGATCACCTCTGCGGGATCGATCTCCTCCCTGTAGTCCCGTACCTCCTTCGGAATGGACGCTTCCTTGAAGAAGGTCTTTCCTGCGTCCATCTCCATATCCTTCAGCTCATATGAAGCATATTTGTACATTTTGTATTCCAGAAGGCTTCGAACCAGTTCTGCCCGCGGGTCCTCTTCCTCTTCCACGGGTTCTTCCTCCTTCGGAAGAAGCATCTTCGCCTTGATGCTGATCAGCTGGGCCGCCATGACCAGGAATTCGCTCATGGTATCCATATCCGTTTCATCCAGCTGATCCAGATAAGCGATATACTGATCCGTGATCTCTACGATGGGGATATCAAAGATATTGAATTTGTTCTTCTCGATCAAATGTAACAGAAGGTCCAGAGGACCCTCAAATACATTCAGCTTTAGATCCAGATTACTCATCTTATTCGTCTTCCCATTCAATTCCGGATATCTCGGATTTCTTGCTTCTGGTAAGCAGGGCCGTGAGTGCTTCTCCAACAGGGAAATCCTCAAAGAGGATACGGTTCACCATTTCCACGATGGGCATGGTGATGCCGTGCTTCTTCGCCAGGGTAAGTGCTGCCTTGGCGGAATACACGCCTTCCACAACCATTTTTACGGTATTCATGGCATCATGATAGGACATGCCCTGTCCGATCAGAACGCCGGCTCTTCTGTTCCGGCTGTGCTTGGAAGCGCAGGTAACGATCAGATCGCCGATACCGGAAAGCCCGGAGAAGGTCTCCGGATGTCCGCCCATGGATACGCCGAGAGAAGAAATCTCTACAATACCGCGGGTAATAAGAGCTGCCTTGGTATTGTCACCGCAGCCAAGGCCGTCGGCAATACCTGCAGCCAGCGCGATCACATTTTTCAGTGCTCCTCCCAGCTCGATACCGATCATATCCGGGCTGGTATAGACACGGAAGAACTCCGTCATAAATGTATCCTGTACCAGACGTGCGGTGGCATGGGATTTTGCACCGACCACCACGGTGGTACCCATACATTTTCCAACTTCCTCTGCATGGCTGGGTCCGGACAGAACCGCAACGTCAGCGGACGGGATCTCTTCGCTGATCACCTGGGAAAGGCGAAGCAGGGTTTCCTCTTCGATTCCCTTGGAAACACTGACCACAACCGTTCCCTCCGGGATCAGCGGTGCGGCAGCCTTTGCAGTGCTCCGTACGAAAGGTGAAGGAACAGCTACCACTACCATTTCCACATCCTTCAGTGCGGTTTCCATCTCACCTGTATAATGAACGGTTCCCGGCAGGATCACGCCCGGAAGCTTCAGCTTCTGCTCACAGTACTCCGTAAGCATTGCTACCTCTTCCGGATCGATGGACCAGATGGTAACATCATGCTGATTACAGGAAAGGAGCTTTGCCAGAGCCACGCCCCAGCTTCCTGCGCCTAGTATTGCTATTCTCATTTACTTGTCCTCCGATTTATGGAAAGAGAGCTTGTTCTCTTTATGATTGATAAGTCTCTGAATATTCGCTTTATGCCTGCAGATCGCAAGTGTCGCGAGGATGACGCTCAGGATGATGCTTTCGATCATCGCCGCCTTGGATTCCGGAATACTCCGGTCAAAGCAGAGCATGTCATTCAGTGCAAATGAAATAAATACGATCATATAACCGATCATCAGACAGATGGATCCGACGGACACATATTTGGTGATCAGTACTACGATAGCAAAGACCGCGAGCAGTATCAGGCACATCCAGGGATTCAGAAGACCGATGATGGCACCTGCGGAAGAAGAAATTCCCTTACCGCCTTTAAATTTAAGATAGAACGGGAAATTGTGGCCCAGTACAGCGCCCAGACCTGTATACAGCACATAAAGCATATACGTATCCGGATACCACACACGGAATACGATGTTTACGATGAGACATGGCAGGAACGCCTTCAGCAGATCTCCGATGAACACAACCAGACCCGCTTTCGGTCCGAGGACGCGCAGCGCATTTGTCATACCCAGATTGCCGCTTCCGTGCTTCCGGATATCAACGCCCTTCAGTTTTCCGTAGATCACGCCGGTCTCGATGAGTCCGCAGAAATAACCGATGACCAGACACAGGATCCGAAATGTGATTTCCATAGTCTACTTATCTTCCTTTCGTTCCCGAATGATGAACCGGAGCGGCGTTCCCTTGAAGAGAAAGGCCTCCCGGACCTTATTTTCGATATAACGGATATAGGAGAAATGTGCCAGCTCCTTATCATTAACAAAGATGACAAAGGTGGGCGGTTTCACTGCCACCTGCGTCATATAATACAGGCGAAGCCTCTTACCCTTATCCTGCGGCGGTTCCACTTCTGCCGTGGCAGAAGCCAGGATCTCGTTGATGACTCCTGTGGCGATGCGCATGGAATGATAATTCTCCACCATGTCGATCTCGTCAAAGAGCTTGATCAGCCGCTGTCCCGTCAGGGCCGAGACAAACATCAGCTCCGCATAGGACATAAAGGACAGCTTATTCCGGATATCCTTCCGGAACTGGTTCATGGTCCTGTCATCCTTTTCGATCAGGTCCCATTTATTTACAACAACGATCATGCCCTTACCGCTTTCATGGGCGATACCGGCGATCTTGGTGTCCTGATCCGTAATGCCCTCAGTGGCGTCGATCACCAGAACGGCGATGTCACAGCGCTCCACGGCAGCCACGGTTCGAATGATGGAATACCGTTCGATCTCATCCTTTACCTTGCTCTTCCGCCGGAGTCCTGCGGTATCGATCAGCACATATTCCCGCTTGTTATGCTTCACCACGGTATCCACCGCATCCCTTGTGGTGCCGGCGATATCCGATACGATGAGGCGCTCCTCTCCCAGCAGCTTGTTGATCATGGAGGACTTACCCACATTCGGCTTACCGATGATGGCGATCTTCGGGCGGTCATCCTCCTCTGTTTCCTTCCTGGAATCAGGAAAATGTGCCACCACCTGATCCAGAAGATCTCCGAAGCCCAGCAGAGAGGCTGCCGAGATAGGATACGGATCTCCAAGTCCGAGATTGTAGAACTCGTACACATCCGACATGTATTTCTCAAAGCTGTCAACCTTATTTACACACAGCAAAATCGGCTTTCTGGACCGCCTGAGCAGTTCCGCGCAGGCCACATCCGAAGCCGTCAGTCCGTCACGTACATCCGTGAGGAACAGGATCACATCTGCAGTTTCAATGGCAATCTCCGCCTGCTCCCGCATGCGGGTCAGAAGGAGATCATCGGATTCCGGTTCGATACCTCCGGTATCCACCAGTGTGAACTGATAATCCAGCCAGGTCACGTCTGCGTAGATACGGTCACGGGTAACTCCCGGGGTATCCTTTACTATTGAGATCCTTTCGCCTGCCAGGGCATTGAACAGGGTGGATTTCCCCACGTTCGGGCGCCCGACAACGGCTACGATTGGCTTGCTCATTCCTCTACTCCTATAATCGCCTTCAAAAAATCCATACCATACGATTCTACAATAACAGTTTTTACTTGTAAAGCACTTTCAAGCTCAGATAGATGCATATCATCCAGGAAAATGTTCTCATCTGCCTTCAGGCAGCACTTCGGTATCAGAAGCGCATCCCCCAGGTCCTTTCCCTTCAGCTGTGCTACGATGTCCTGCCCGGTAAGAAGCCCGGTGACCGTGATATTGTGGCCGAAGAAATCATTTACGATGGGCATTACCCGGTACTCGATATCCGGACGGATCCGGCCCAGCTGTTCCCGGATAAAATACTGCACATTTACGGCAAGCATCCCTGTGATGGCCGTTACCTTTCTTCCGGAATTGGCCTTCAGCAGCTTCTTCAGCTTCTTATCTTCTTTCGGAGCAAACAGTCCCCGCATGCCATGGGATTCCTTTGTCCGTTCCACATCATTTACAGCGGCACGGAACTCCTCGTATAAAAGGCGGGTCATGCCCACGCCGTTTTCGATCTGCAGATATCCGTCATAGGTTTCCTCCGCCGGAACCTCCCGGTCCGCAGCGATATACCACTCGTCACTTGCATGAACGAAATGAATGTCACAGCGTTCCATGGCTTCCTTCTGGAATTCCTCCACGATATCGATGACCTCTGCGGATTCTTCCTTATTAAAGGGATCCAGCCGGCACAGCTCGTCTCTGTATTTGGAAAGCCCCACCGGCACGATGGACAGGCTCTCCATGACCGGAGCAAACTGCAGCAGATCACGGATGGTCCTCCGAAGCTCATCTCCGTCATTCCAGCCCTTGCACAGTACGATCTGTCCGTTCATGGGTATCTCCGCATCATACAGCTTTCTGATATGCTCCAGGATATTTCCGGCGAAACGGTTGTGAAGCATTTTCACACGCAGCTCCGGATTTGTGGTATGCACGGAAATGTTGATGGGAGCCAGCTTGTATCGGATGATCCGGTCGATCTCGGACTCCTTCATATTTGTCAGTGTGATATAGTTTCCCTGCAGGAAGGACAGACGGGAATCGTCATCCTTAAAATAAATGGTATCCCGCATCCCCGGCGGATTCTGATCGATGAAGCAGAAAATGCACTTATTCCGGCAGGATTTATAATCATCCATCAGGGATTCGGCAAAGACCATTCCCAGGTCATCGTCCTCTCCCTTTTCGATCGTCAGCGTCTCTTCTCTTCCGTCAGGACGACGAACAGTCACGGAGACCTCTACCTCTTCCGCCTGATAATGGTAGTCGAATACATCCTCTACCGGTTCCCCGTTCAGACGGATCAGAAGATCTCCGGCACAGATCCCGGCCTTCTCCGCGGGACTGGCCTCTATGACACTAACGATCTTGTGCTCGTGCATGTTTACTCCTTAAAATGCATTCTCCACATGGGTCACTTCTTCTCCCAGGACAGCGATGACATCGAAGCGGATATTCGTCATATCCGGAACGAGTTCGTGATCCTCCAGGTAATACAGGGCTGCCATACGGACCTTGCGCTGTTTGCCCTTAGTAACCGCTTCCAGGGGATGCCCCTGGGATCCGTCACGCCGGTACTTCACCTCGGTGAACACATAGGTGTCCCCGTCCAGGCTGATCACATCGGCTTCCGCCATACGCGTACGGTAATTGTATTCCAGGATCTGATGGCCCTTCTGTTCCAGATAGGCTCCGGCCATCCGTTCCTTCTCGCTTCCAAGCTCCCTTTTATTGTCAGGCATGGCTCCTCTTTCTACTGTTCAAGTATATTTCGGATATAGCTCCTTCTGTGGATCTCACAGGGCCCGTAGGTCTTCAGAGCCTCGATATGCGCCGCACTGCCGTAACCCACATTGTCCTTAAAGCCGTAAGCCGGATACTTCGCATCATAATCCTGCATGATCCTGTCCCTGGTTACCTTTGCCACGATACTGGCAGCTGCAATGGAAACCGACTTGGCATCGCCCTTAATGATGGATACCTGGCGGATATTCACCTCGGGAATATGAACCGCATCCACAAGCAGCATGTCAGGTTCAACACCCAGGTTCCGAATAGCCTGACGCATGGCGTCCTTATTCGCAAATTCGATTCCCTGTTCGTCGATCACCTTCTCGGAGTTCATGCCCACGCCTACAGCCACGGCGGAGCTCATGATGATGTCATACAGCTCCTCCCTGTGCTTCTTCGAAACCTGCTTGGAATCGTTCAGCATGGGAATGACCAGTCCCTTGGGAAGGATGACGGCTGCAGTGAGCACCGGCCCTGCCAGAGGCCCGCGTCCCACTTCGTCGATGCCGCAGATATAACTGCAGTCGGCATATTTTTCTTCAAATACCATCATACCGCGGACTCTTTCCAGCTCTTTGTCCAGGGCGTCGATCTTCTTCCTTGCCTGATTCAGGACTGCCACGATGCCCTTACGTGTATCCTCTTCATTCTCCCGGATCAGCTGCAGAAGCTCCGTGCGCATGGTCTCGTATTTCATAAGGGGGAGATTTATGATCTCCTGATATGCCGTCTTCAGTTCACATACGTTCATTAATGTTCTCCTAATTTCCATCCTGGTTGCGCAACACGCATATACGCAGATTAGGACCGCGGTTATTGCGGTCCTAAGTCTTTATTTTATCGATCCGAAATTCTTGAATGGGGTCAGCCGGAATACGGCTTTTCCTATGATCTTGTCTCGCTTGATCAGACCCACATCCGCCCATCTGCTGTCTCGACTGTTATTTCTGTTGTCTCCGAGGACAAAGTATTCATTCTCTCCCAGCGTTATCTCAGAGGATGCAATACCGTTATCCCTTATCCTTTCAAACTGTATCGGTTCCTCCAGGATCTTTCCGTTGATCAGGATGTCGCCGTTATCGGTGATCTGCACCGTCTCGCCCGGAAGGCCTATGATCCTCTTAATGTAATGAACATCGTCCTGATAGGGGAATACGATGATGTCATAACGTTCGGGATCTCCGAACTTGTATGAAAGCATGTTGATCCAGAGGCTGTCTCCGGACTGGAGTGTAGGCTCCATGGATGATCCGTGCACCGTGGTACGGCGTCCTACGTAGGTAACGATCAGGAAGCATGCAAGAATAACGATACCGATATAAATGATGAGACTGAGGAGATCCTTTACTATATTAACATCCTCGGGCTTCTCCTGATCCTTGCCCTTTTTCTTCCTTCTCTTCTTCTTCGGCTTCTCGTTCTCTGATTCGGCAGCGAGCACTTCAGCATCGGTCGGAGTTTCCTCCTTCGTTTCCTCTGCAGACTCTTCGGGAGTGATCCTGGACTGCAGTTCGGAATCCTCTTCGGGAGCTTCTCCGCGCTTCTTCGCTTCCTTCTCCTTCTTCTTACGTTCCTTCTCCAGGCGTTTCTCCTCTTTCCTGCGCTCCTTTTCGGCGGTCAGATCCACCTTCTCTTCAAGAGCCTGTGCCAGGGTGGAGATGCCTTCCTTTTCTGCTTCGTTTTCTTCTTTCTCGTCTAAATAGCCCATATTCTAACCCTCCGGGTATTCAAGTGTGATCCTTCCGAGCTTTCCGCTCCGAAGATCATCCAGCAGACATTTCGCTGCCTTATCGATATCCGGCTCATTTCCTTTTTTTACACATTTTCTGACTTCCGCGATCTGGCCCAGGGCCTCCTCGGAAGACATACCATCTGTAATTTTATACCTCTCAGACAGTAGATTGCAATAGTATTTTTGTAAAAATGTAAGAAGTTCTGTCGCAAGCCCCGTTTTTTCAAGGATATCGTCGTTTATGGAACCGATCCAGGCCAGTCTTGTACCCACGGAGGGATCCTCGAATTTCGGCCAGAGGATACCAGGCGTATCCAGAAGATCCATGTCCTTGGAGATCCGGATCCACTGCTTTCCCTTGGTAACACCCGGCTTATTCCCGGTCTTTGCGGATGCTTTTCCGGCAAAGGAATTGATAAATGTGGACTTGCCCACGTTGGGAATCCCGACGATCATGGCCTTGATGGGACGTCCTACGATGCCCTTCCTGCGGTCCCGCTCGATCTTCTCCTTACATACGTCACGGACCACATTTCCAACGGCTACCGCTTCCTTGCGGTTCCGGGAATCCATGAGCATGACACGGAAGCCCTTATTCTCATAGTATTCTTTCCACTTTTTTGTGACCGAAGGATCCGCAAGATCCGTCTTGTTCAGGATCAGCAGGCGGAACTTCCCGTTGGCCAGTGTGTCGATGTCGGGGTTCTTCCCCGAATACGGAACTCTGGCATCCAGAAGCTCGATCACGATATCGATCAGCTTCAGATTCTCCTGCATCATCCTGCGGGCACTGGTCATATGCCCCGGGTACCATTGAATATCCATATCAATTACCGATCCGTCCTCTCCGTCCCTTGGTCAGACGGTAGAACACCTTTCCGCGAATCTCAGATTGCTGTATATTTCCATAGGTGGAAAATCGGGAATCCTCGCTGCTGCTGAGATTGTCACCGATCACGAAATACTCCTTTTCACCCAGAGTGATGGGGGAAGAAAGGCGGGCCGGAACCTGGATCCGGTCCAATTCGTAGTCTGCATCCAGTTCTTTGTCGTTGATGACGAAGCGTCCGGCTACAACAGCCACCTTATCTCCCGGAAGGCCGATGACCCTTTTGATATCAAAGTATTCATCGGAACCGATGGGCCGTATCGCAACGATATCGCCTCTCTCAACGTCACTGAAGGCATATGCCATCTTATTGACGATCACGGTATCTCCATTCCAGAGAACAGGCTCCATGGAAGGGCCCTGTACCGTTATTGTCTGGAAAAAGAAGGTCACAAAGGCATAGCCCAGTACCGCAGCTGCGAAAATCACCAGCAGGGTCGTCCGGATCTCTTTGATCAGCTGCCTGCGTCTTTTCTTTTGCTCGTCCTGGGTTTCCTTCTTCTGTAATGTGAAGTCCTGACCGCTGATATATTTTCTCTTCATGGCCGTACCTCTAATAAAGAAACCGGAGCTTTTGTTTAAAAACTCCGGTTCCGGTGTTATCTTACGATCTCTTTTACCTTAGCTTTCTTACCAACTCTGTCACGCAGATAGAAAAGCTTAGCGCGTCTTGCCTTACCAAGACGAACAACCTCTACCTTCTCGATCAGAGGGGAATTCATCGGCCAAGTCTTCTCAACACCTACGCCGTTGGAATTCTTACGTACGGTAAATGTCTTGCGGGCGCCTGTTCCCTGCTTCTTGATCACGGTTCCTTCAAAAACCTGGATACGGGAGCGGTTACCCTCCTTGATCATAGCGGATACGCGAATGGTATCGCCGACATTGAACTTCAGCTCGTTCTCACGAACCTGAGAGTCTTCAATGCTCTTCATGATTTCTACGCTGTTCATGATACTACCTCCAAATATAAGATATAGAAAATCTGGCGTTCATTCTATCTTACAATACAGGATACAGCGGACCGCCACGATTACAACTCCGACAGTTTAACACATTAGCCGGAGAAATGCAAGGCTTTTTTCATATTCCCGGAATACGCCGGAATTCGGCGGAGGATCCCTAAAAAAAGGGAACCATGCAATCGCTTACATGGTTCCCTGTGATTCTCTGTAAAGATTACTCAGCGTCAGCAGGAGCTTCCTCTTCAGCTGCAGCCTCTTCAGCAGCGGGCTCTTCTACAGCCTCAGCTACTTCAACCGGAACTTCAAGAGTCTCCGGAGCTTCCTCAGCTGTCGGAACCGGCTCTTCAGCAGGAGCTTCCTCAGCAGCTGCCTCTTCTTCTTCCGGCTCAACGTCCTTCAGAAGTGCCTTGATGGAAAGGCTGATCTTCTTCTCAGGTCCCTTGAAATCAACAACCTTCGCTGTGATGGTCTCGCCTGTCTTCAGAACATCAGACGGCTTCTCAACATGAACGTTGGAGATCTGGGATACATGAAGCAGTGCATCGATGCCCGGCTCCAGAACGATGAATGCACCGAAGTCAGTCATACGAGCTACACGACCTGTAACAACCGTACCGATAGCATACTTCTCAGCAGCTGTCAGCCACGGATTCTGGTCATCGAACTTCAGGGACAGAGCGATCTTCTCGCCGTTGATCTCCTTGATGAAGCACTTAACCATATCGCCAACCTTGAAGATCTTCTTCGGATTCTCAACACGTCCCCAGGACATCTCGGAGATGTGGAGCAGTCCGTCTGCGCCGCCAAGGTCGATAAATGCACCGAAATCGGTTACATTCTTAACTGTTCCTTCTACGGTCTGTCCAACCTCGATACGTGCGAACAGCGCCTCTGCAGCTTCCTTCTTCTGAGCTACGATCAGCTGCTTGCGGTTACCGATCACTCTGCGCTTATGCGGGTTGAACTCTGTCAGGATGAATTCTACCTCCTGACCTACATACTTCTCGAGGTTCTTCTCGAAAGTATCGGATACAAGGCTTGCCGGGATAAATACCCTGCACTCATCAACGGATACGCTAAGTCCGCCGGAAAGTGCCTGTGTAACAACACCCTTAACGGTGGTTCCCTCATTGAAGGCCTTCTCTAATTCGTCGTATGCCTTCTCTGCCTTAACCTTCTTTACGGAAAGGACAACCTGTCCTTCACCGTCATTGATCTTGAGTACCTTTGCGGTGATCACATCATCAACCTTGACTTCGGTTGTCAGATCCACCGGTGTGTTAGAATACTCGCTTGCGGTAACGATACCGTCAGACTTGTAATTGATGTTAACCGCGATCTCGTCGGGCTTAACACCGATCACCTTCCCTTCAACGATCTGTCCTGTGCGGATGGATACAGGAGTCTCGTCCTGTAACATCTGTTCGAAATTCTCTTCTGACATGCTGTCATGAACCTCCTTAATGATTTTGTTCGGG
>CADBRW010000198.1 GCA_902797155.1 uncultured Lachnospiraceae bacterium | reverse complement strand
GGTCCGTGAGTGGCGGGGCATGGGCATCAGCAAGGCCATGGGCATGACCTCCGGCGGGCTGATCTCCCAGATCATGCTGTCCAACATCCCGGCCATCCTCGGCGGTGTGCTCCTGGGAACCCTGCTGGCGCAGTGGGTCGGCATCTGGGGCTGCAAGGCGCTGCTTGCCATGTTTGGTATCAAGAAGGTGTCATTCGAGATCTCGCTTCTGGCGATGCTCATCACCGCAGCGGCCATCATCCTGGTGGCTCTCATCACCTCCGGCCTGCAGGGCCTGAAGGTGCGGAAGCTCCAGCCGGTTGACATGATCACGGAGGAGTAAATTTTGGGGGTCAGACCCCATTACAAAATTGTTACGTACGCACGCGTATGTAACAGTTTTGTAATGGGGTCTGACCCCCGTTTAATAGTGACAAGGAACGAAGTATCATGTAAAATGTTGTACATAAAGATCGTGAAACGGGGAAGAGCATTATGGCACATTTTAACTGTCTGATCGTGGATGATGAGGAAGAGCTGGCGAAGATGACGGAGGAGTACTTCGCCATGTTTGATGTGAAGACGGCATATGTATGCAGTGCGGAAGACTGCTATGCCTTTCTGGAGGAGAATACGGTGGACCTGATGCTTCTGGATATCAACCTGGGGGACGGTTCCGGTTTCGATGTGTGCAGGCGGGTGCGTGAGGAAATGCAGCTTCCCATCCTCTTTATCAGCGCAAGGCAGAGCGATGATGATGTGCTGGCGGCTCTCAGCATCGGCGGGGATGATTACGTGAAGAAGCCCTACAGTCTGTCGGTTCTGCTGGCGAAGGTCCGTGTGAACCTGAAGCGTGTGGAGCAGATGGAGAAGCTGAAGGAGGAGGCAAAGGTCCGGGACGGACAGCTTCAGCTGGATGCGCCCACCATGTCGGCGGTGCTGGACGGGCAGAGGATCCCGCTGAAGGCCAAGGAGTATGCCCTGCTGGAGTGCCTCTATCAGCACAGGAACACCATCGTAAAGAAGGAGACTCTCTTTGATGAGGTGTGGGGCGACAGCTTCTACAGTGACGGTACGCTGAACGTACATATCCGGAAGCTTCGTGAGAAGCTGGAGAAGGACCCCAACCATCCGGAGCTGATCAAAACGGTGTGGGGCACAGGGTATATTCTTGAGGAAAATGTGGCGGAGTAAGAGATAAGGTGAAATCGATACGCAGGATCATAATCGTTTATATCCTTCTGATGGGAGCGGCACTTACCGCTCTCTTCGTCGTGCGCGGAAGGATGGAATATACGGGACGGGATCTTGCGCTTTACAACGACCGACTGCTGTCCATGCAGGAGGAATATCTGGCGGGAGCGTCCATGGAGTCCCTGGAGGAGAAGTACGACTGTCAGATCATTCTGTCAAAGGGACTCACGGATACGAAGCTTGCAAAGCTGTACGGGAAAAATGCGCTGGTGGTGGATTTCACACCGGGCGGAGAGTATATAGGCAAAGTGGCCTGGGATGATTCGGTGCAGGATTATGAGAAGGACCGGGAAAGGTTCTTTATGACGTGCCTCATTTTCTGGGGAGTTTTCTTCGCCATCGGTATCCTTCTCATCCTGTGGATGTATCTCCGTATGGTACGTCCGGTGAAGGAGCTGGGCGACTATGCCACGGAGATCGCAAGAGGCAATCTGGATGTGCCCCTGCCCATTCGGAAAAATACCCTGTCGGAGGGCTTTACCGAAAGCTTTGACCTGATGCGGGAGGAGCTCTCGGCTTCCCGGGAACGGGAAGCCCAGGCAGAGAAGGCGAAGAAGGAGCTGGTGGCGGATCTGAGTCATGACATCAAGACCCCGGTGGCCACCATACAGGCCACCTGTGAGGTGATGGAAATGAAGCTCCGGAAGAAATCGCAGACCGGGGATGTTACCCTTACTCCGGAAGAACTCCGGGATATGACGGACAAGCTGGAGAGCATTTCCACGAAGACCGCAACCATCGATCAGATCATGGAAAATGTGTTCCATGCCACCATGGAGGATCTGGAGCAGATCAAGGTGAATCCTACGGAGGAGAGTACGGAGCTCATCGAAACGTATTTCCGTAACCTGAAGAATTACGGACGGGTCATCCTGGATAATTCCATCCCGCGCTGTCTGGTGTATATGGACCGGCTGCGGATGGAGCAGGTGATCGACAATGTGGTGGGCAATTCACACAAATATGCCGGGACGGATATTCACGTGTCCTTTGAGGAGGTGCAGGGGCCGGGCGGAACATTTATACGCATCCGCGTCAGTGACAGCGGGCCGGGTGTGGATGAGGAGGAACTGCCGCTGATCACCGAGAAGTATTATCGGGGAAAGGCAGCGCAGGAGAAGAACGGCTACGGCATCGGCATGCATCTGGTGAAATCCTATATGGAGAAGCAGGGCGGCGGGCTCGAGTATTACAATGACGGCGGTTTCGTGGTGGAACTGCTGCTGAGGAAACCGTAAGGAGAAAGGGAGAAACGACATGAAGGCAGTTTATCTTGAAGAGGGTGCGGTGAACCGGGGGGACATCACCCTGGAACCCATAACTTCCATTTTGGAAACAAAGGTCTATAAGAACACGACCGAGGCAGATAAGTACGACCACATCGGCGATGCGGAGGTGGTCTTTGCGAATAAGATCATCTTCGACGAGGAGACCTTTCAGCGGCTTCCGAACCTGAAGTACATCGGGGTCTGCGCCACCGGCTATAACGTCATCGATCTGGAGGCGGCGAAGCGGCACGGCGTGGCCGTGACCTATGTGCCGGCCTACAGCACGGAATCCGTGGCACAGCTGGCCTGGGGCCTCATTCTGGAATGTGCCGACCGCATCGGGCTGCACAATGAAAGCGTCCATAAGGGGGACTGGGTGAAGTCGGAGACCTTCTGCTACTGGCTGGCGCCGGTGATGGAGCTGGCGGGAAAGACCATCGGCATCGTGGGCTATGGAAATATCGGAAGGCGGATGGCCCGGATCGCCCTGGCCTTCGGCATGAGGGTGCTGGTTCATACCGCCCATCCGGAGAAATATCCCGATGCGGAAGCGTCCTCTGACGGAAAGCTTCGTTTCGCAGCTTTGGAGGAGCTGTGGAAGGAGGCGGATATCATTTCCCTGCACTGTCCCATGAATTCGGAGACCGAGCAGCTGATCCGCAGGGAAACCATCCGGGAGATGAAGGATGGAGTGGTGATCATCAATGTGTCCAGAGGCGGCCTTGTAAATGAGCAGGATCTGGCGGACGCACTGGCTTCCGGAAAGGTGGCAGCGGCCGGTGCGGATGTGGTTTCGTCAGAACCCATGAAGGCAGACAATCCGCTTCTCACCGCCCGGAATATGTGCATCACACCGCACATGGCCTGGGCCAGCGTGGAGGCGAGAACACGCCTCATCGATACCATTGCCGGAAACCTGAAGGCGTATCTCAGCGGAGAAGAGCAGAACCGTCTGGTATAATGCGGAAGACTGGAAGGGGTCACCCCTTGTTTAGAAAAAGAGTGCATCTTCAGCGTATTTTTGGTATAATAGAAACTGGTAGTTTATATGGGGAAGAAGAATTACTATATTTACAATAAAGGGGGCAGCTATGTCGAATAAGTTTACCAGTAAAAAAGCAGTGGCCGGTTTACTTGCAAATGCGCTGAATCTTCTGGATGAAGCCTATCCGATGCACCACCAGCAGACTGCATATCTCGCATATCGCATGGCTCTGGAGCTGGGATATGAGGAGGCGGACCGGATCGAGATCATCTGGGACGCTCTGATGTATGATGTGGGAAGTATCATCCTGCCGGAGGGGCGGAACTACACCTTCCAGGAGCTTTCCAAGGCAGGCCTTAACATCGTCGGTGATGTGAAGCAGCTTCAGTTTGTCCGCCGGATGTTCATGGCCGGCCAGTCGGATCCGGAAGGGGATCCTGCCTACGAGGTGCTGTCCAAGGAGGCACGTTTCGCCGAGATCATCGATCTTTCCAGAAATGTTTCCAAACTGCTTCATGCAAATGATGCGGCTCTGAATCAGGTGGAGGACATCTGCGAGACCATTTCCAACAAGGCAGGAAAGGAGCTTCATTCCTGGGCGGTTGAGTGTTTCCTCAGAGTGTCCAAGACGGACTATATCTGGATGGATCTTCTGCATCAGCCGGAGCTCGTTCTGTCCTTCATTCCGGATGCAATGGATCTGACTATTGATGAGACCATCGAGCTGGCAAGATTCATGTCCCGTGTCATCGATTTCCGAAGCTCCTATACGGCAGCCCATTCCGTGGGTGTTGCGGTTTCCTCCGTGCGTCTGGCCGAGATCATGGGTATGTCCGAGGAAGAGTGCAAGATGATGCTGATCGCGGGTTATCTGCATGATATCGGCAAGCTGAAGGTTCCGAAGACCATCCTGGAGAAGGGTGAAAAGCTGACGGATGAAGAGTTTAATATCGTGAAAGAATATGCATATTACACGCATCTGTTCTTAAAGGATATCCCGGGCTTCGAGCAGCTTGGCCGCTGGGCGGCACTGCATCATGAGCGCCTGAACGGTTTCGGTTATCCCTTCGGACTCAAGATGGGAGATATCCCCATGGGCGCGCAGATCCTTGCCGTAGCTGATATCTTCTCTGCGGTTGCCGAGGTTCGTGCATATCGTCAGAGCTTCCCGAAGGAAGGCGTGATGAAGACCCTGGCGGAGTCCATCGAGAAGGGCGCATTGTCCGGATATATCGTAGAGCTGATGCTTCAGAACTTCGATGATATCTTCGGCAAGAGAGACGAAGAAGTTCGGAAGGAAAGTGCACGATATACGGCATCTTTGCTGGATGCGGAAGACTGATACCTGATAAACAGGATAGAAAATGCGCGGGAGCTGACCAAGGAAGGCTCCCGCGTTAACTCTTTTGGAGGAAACATGAAGGTGAAACAGGATCGCTATACCATGATGACGGAAATGCCGGTTCCGAAGCTGATCACAAAGCTTGCGGTTCCGACCATCATCAGTATGCTCGTAACGGGCTTTTATAATATGGCGGATACCTATTTCGTGGCACAGATCCCGGGGAAGGGAACCCTGGCCACGGCTGCGGTGGG
>CADBRW010000197.1 GCA_902797155.1 uncultured Lachnospiraceae bacterium | reverse complement strand
TTTCCTCCATTTCCTCCGTTGTCTCCGGCTTTACCTGCATCCCCGATGACCGTCAGTGTTTCCGTAACGGTATTCAATCGGAAGGAACCGCATACGATTTCATCCAGCTCAAACTTCCGACGCATAACTCCCTGAATCTTCGCGATCAGGATGTCAATGTCATAGGGCTTCTCGATATAATCATCCGCCCCGATCCGAAGGCCCTTCAGCTGATCCTCCTTGCCGGTCCGCGCACTGGTGATCAGCACATAGGTGTTGGAGGATTTCCGTACCTCGGACAATACGCCGAAGCCGTCGATCTCCCCCGGAAGGTTGATATCAAGCACAAGAAGCCTTGCACCGTATGTTTCATACAGATGCAGGGCTTTCTCTCCTGTCTCCGCCGTGCTGACCGTATATCCCTCCTTCCGGAGGAAATCCGACAGCAGCGATGCGATCTCCTTATGATCTTCCACTATGAGAATGTCAAGCATTGTTGGTTTTAATCCCCTTATATAAACTCACATGCATATCCAGATCCCCGAATCCGTTCTTCTTGTAAAACCGGTAAGCCGGTTTATCCTTGTCCGTCTGAAGGAAGATTCCCGCAAGCCCCTTCTCACGGATCTCCGTCTCGATCATTCCCATAAACCGGGTTCCGATCCCCTGCCCCTGCAGTTCAGGAGACACACAGAACTCTTCGATGTTATAATTCGTGCCCTCCCACCAGTGACGGATCATTCCAACGGAAAAGGCACACAGCTTTCCATCGATGAGAAGTCCGTAATTCAGTGCGTTGTAGCCCCCTGAGATCTCCCTCATATACGCCATCAGCTGCTCGTGGTCACTCCAGTCATCCTTCCACGGTTCTCCGCCAAATGCCTGTTTATACAGCTCCGCCATCTGCGGAAGATATGTTTCATCCAGTTCCACGAACCCCATTTGATCGATTATCTGCTCCGACATAATCATTCACCTCAACCATCTGCTTCCCGGAGCCACATTTTCATGGCCCATCAAACAGAAGTGTAACACGATTCCTACTTAATATCCACCCCATTAATGAAAGAGTCCCCTGCATTGCTCGCAGAGGGACTTTCCATTCATTTTACAACTACCGACGATGCCTTGCATTCCCTTCGATGTCCCAAATGGATACCGATATGACCGATGCCCAGGATCACATCTGCCACCAGCAGGAGGATATTTCCACCGTAAATGGCGAGCATCATGACTGCCATCACCGGAAGTGTTGCACCCGCCACCGGAATCCCCAGGATACTGCTGTAGAAATCCCGCATCCGCTTCTCGCTCCGGAAGTAACGTACCCAGAACACCTCATAGAGGATCATGAGGACAAATGCGCCGATGAGCCATGCCAGCCACCATCCCGCGTCACGGATATTGAAATCGCTGAAGATCACCAGGATGGTTGTGACCAGAACCTCTCCGATCCGCTCCAGAAGAAGCAGGATCTTATTCTCATTTTGTACGTATTTTTCGTAATCCTTCGGCAGATTCTTCGCCCAGAAGCCGTTGGGAATGAACAGCATCAGAAGGAAGATCAGACCTACATATGAAAATCCGAAATGCATAGATATCATCCCCTCTTACAATCTTTGTGCCTCCGCAGCCGGATATCGCTGGTTACCATCCCTGGTCCATCAACCATGTATTCAGTGCCCGCTCTCTCTGCTTCTGATCCATGCTTCCGTCATCGGTATTGTCATACTCACCCTGGATATCTCCGTCCACGATGTAGAGCACCCGCGAGCATCTAGCAGCCACCTTTGCGTCATGAGTCACCATGAGTATGGTGGTCCCTTCCTTATTCAGGTTCACCAGCTCATCGATGACCTCCTTGGATGAGGTCCGGTTCAGCGCGCCGGTGGGTTCGTCTGCGAAAATGATCTTCGGATCGTTGATCATGCTCCGACAGATGCAGGCCCGCTGCAGCTGACCGCCGGACACCTCGTTGATATCATGATCCGCCGTCTCGATGATGCCCAGCTTCCGCATCAGCTCCTCGCCCCTCTTCACCTTCTCTTCCTTGGAAATGTCCCCCTTCTTACTCTCCATTGCAGGAAGCAGGATATTATCCAGGATGGTCAGGTTCTTCATCATGTACATCTGCTGAAAGATGAATCCCATCTCATCCAGACGGACATCCGCCATCTCCTTATCGCCCAAAGATGTGATCTCTCTTCCGTCGAAGATCACGGTTCCGCTGGTGGCCTTATCCATTCCGGACACCGAATACAGGAGGGTTGATTTGCCGGAACCGGAGGGACCCATGATGGCAACCATCTCGCCCTCGTCGACGGTGAAATTCACATTTTTCAGAACGTGGTTCTGACGTTTCTCGATAATGTATGTTTTGCAAAGGTCCTTTACTTCCAGAATTGTACTCATGATTTTTTCCTTTCATTTCTTCTCTTCTATTCGCGCCCTCCCGAACCGATAGCGGTGCATTCACACATCGTGCGTATGTCGGACCTTCGGTCCTCTCCACCGCTATGATTCGTGAGGCTCCTGCTTCGCAGGAATCGCGTATGCGCATGTAGCTATGCGTGCAAGCACGCAGCTACAGCACTTTCCCGATTCTCGCGAATAGTAATCCATGTCGTTTCTATTCTATGTTTGCCGTATCACTGCTCTTGATCTTACGTGTGCACTGTGCCACGATCCAGGTTACCAGAATGGTAAATCCGAAGATGATTCCCGGATAGGCCAGGGTCATGCTGACGTTATATCTGTAATCCACCGTATCCAGACCCATCATTCCGAAGATGGGGGTTCCCAACAGGTTTGTCACCGGGATGGAAACCGCCAGGGCCAGGAGCACTGCGAAGAATGCGCAGATGCCGAACCGCCATACGTGCCATTTTACGATGGCTCTGTTCCGGAAGCCCACAGCTTTCAGAAGCGCGATCTGGGTCTTCTCATCCGAAGCGAAGGACCGCTCCATAAGCACCGTTACCAATATTACTACGATCAGTGTGATGAGCAGCAGCAGATTCTGTACTGCTTCCATGGAGTCTGCTGACTTCATGCAGTCATCGCAGAATTCTGCAGCGTTCATCACCTTCAGGTCATCCACTCCCCAAATTTCCCTGATCTTATCCTTACGTGCTTCGATCTCCTTCTTGCTCGGGTTGTCCGTAAACTTGATCCCTAATCCGAAAAGACTGCTGAGATGGTCAAAATCCGTTTCCGAATCCTGATGGACCCGGATCACCAGCCCCAGCTGATTCATGGACTGGAAGGTTGCCGTCACCAGATAATCCTCGGTGTGATCACCGTAATCTATCGTAAATGTATCTCCTAACTTCAGCCCCGTCTTCTCCATAATCGGGGTTGTGATGGCTGCCTCATGAGTATTCTGCGGAGCAAAACCTTCCAGATAGCTGTACTCATCCGAAGCAACATTGATTCCCTGCTGAAGGTCAAGCTTGTATTTCTTTCCATCAACGATCACCGGATACTTATACTGGATCTCATCGCTGATCACACAGGGCATTCCTGCATCCGCAAGAAGCTTCTCCTTTTCACGGATATAATCTTCAAATGCCTCTCTTCCGGTTCCGGTCAGTATTCTGAGATTATCGATATCGTCCACATAGATGTCTCTTCTTGCACCGAAGGATTCCACAAAGCTGTCGCTCTTCATGGTTGCCGTAATATTCACGATCATCAGCACCAGCAGTGTGCAGATGAAGATGGACAGGAACACTGACAGATACCGCTTCGGATTGCTCCGAAGATCATTGACTGCCAGGAAGAATTCCGTATTCTTCCGAACCTTACCGCTGCCCCTGGTTTTCTTCTTCCGGAAACGCTCTCCGGTCTGTCCGTTACGGAT
>CADBRW010000196.1 GCA_902797155.1 uncultured Lachnospiraceae bacterium | reverse complement strand
CGGGTCACTGCATGACATTCCTTGAAACGGTCCGGATCATTTTCTCCTGCTTTGATAAGATCCGAGTACGTGCGGAAGGAAAGTCGGGAGATATCAAAATCCATGATGGTCCGGAACATCTCCTCGATGGCCCGGGCGCGTTCCTGTCTGGCAGGCGCGTCCATGCGATTGTTGGAGATCAGCAGTCCCTTATAGAGGAAAGCGCTTTTTTCAAGCTCCTCCGTCGTGAACTGTTCCTCTTTCTTTTCTTCTTTCCTGTCTTCCTTCTTTTCCCCTTCCGGTTTTGCCTTCCCGTAGGTGCTTCTGTCAAGTAGGAGCATGTTGGAAAGGATCCAGGTCCTCTTCGATTTTTTCTTTTCGATATCCGGGAAATCCTTCTTCAGCAGCTTTCTGGTCTCGGAAACCAGAACATCCCCCGATGCCACATACTTCTCATCGTAAGCGCGGTAATGCTCCTTCAGTTCATTAACCTCTTCGTCCGTTACCGATTTATGATATCCGGAAACCTTCAGCATATCATAAAGCATGACGGCAGCCGTATCCCTCATATCTTTCCCGGCCCTTTCCGGATGAAGACGGGAGTATCCCACCTTTTTCATGAAATTGATCCGATCCACGGTCTTGCGGAGAGAATTAAACTCCTTCTGTGACATGGTGTAGGTTTCATCACCGATTTGGATCTCGCCCTGAACACCCTGCTCGTCAATCTCATCCTCCGTCTGCTGGGCCAGTTCCTCAACAGCCTCCGAATCCTCGAAGAACATGTCCTCGTACCAGAAACCCGTTCTTCCGATTCCCTTTAATGCCTGGGACAGGGAACTGCTGAAGTCCTGTCCGCAATCCGTCTCATAATATCCTTCAATCTTCTTCATCAGCTCAGCATCCTTGATATAATGCTGTGCTTCACCGGTGGACCCTCCGAGATTATTGATGATCTTGGCCATGCGCGCTCTGACTGCCGCATTCTGATAGAATCGTTTGGAATCCTTTGTATCAAAATCACTGAGATCTGTCTGAAGCGCTTCCTCCGCTATTTTACGGAACAGCTGATCCTTCTCTCCGGCCGTTCCCACCTGCATGATGTCGATGACACGGGTGATCTCCTCCGTGCTCTTTCCTGCCAGATACGGGGTCAGCGTCCGACCGAACCCGGTGAATCTCGCCCTGCCCGTTCTTTTGGCGTGGGCCGCAGCCACCGCCTCTATTTTTGAGCCGTAGATATCCTGAATATAGCTCTCCAGATTTCGCATGTAATCTCCCCTGAAGAGATTCTTCTGGAAATCTGCAGATCTTCTTTGCAGTTCCTCCTCCGGGATCTGTCCGGGAACCACCTTCCCACGGTCCTTTCCTTCCTTCAGTCTCTCAGGATGCGTCATGCCATAGACCAGTTTGATTTTCCTCTCCCGGTCCTTATGCTCCTGCTGATAGGTCATGACCATGGAACGGAAATACCGGTTCAGGTCCTCACCGAATTTCGGCGGTTCATGCTGGAACTGGGCATCGGTTTCATCCTTGATCAGCTTACGGCTTGCCGCCTCCAGATCCCCATAGGACTTCTCATGGACAAACTTCTCAGGATCGGACAGCACAGCCTTATGAACGTGGGCGACCATACGTTCTGCATGAAGCAGGGTTTCCATCTTTGCCCGGAACCGCATCAGCTCCTGCTCGGAGGGAGCAAATCCCCGGTTCACGGCCACCATCATCAGATGCTCCATATCATGCACCTGGTCGAAGATCAGCTGATTCTCTTCGTAATGATCCACCATATCCTTCACACCTGCAAAGTGAAGGGCCTTAAAATCCATTGCAGTAAAATTCTTCAGTGCATTCCGGAAATTCTCCAGGGAGAATCTTGCGTCATAATCCCTGTCCAGGAAACGCTGACTGCCGGGCATATGCAGTGCCTTATCCGTCAGGCTGTCGATCAGAACCCGTTTCTCCTGCTTGGTGGCCAGGATCTCCGCCTGTTTCTTTCCCTGTTCCTTTGCAGCCTTCTCGGCGGATTTCACGCCCTTACTGCGGACAAACTTAAGAGACTTCAGGGATATAATGTTCTTAAGATAATTCTTCAGGATCGGATCCTTTGAATATTCAGATAAATGCTTCAGCTGGGAATCCGTATAGGAGATGTCGTTTTTTGCAAAGTACTGGTAATACGGATTCTTCATCAGTTCCTTCTGAACATCCATATACCTCTTCACTTCCTCGAAGGTTGCGATCTTCTCCTGAAGGGCTGTCATATCTTCGCCCTTCGGCATAAAGCCCTGATCGGAGGCTTCCCGAAGCCAGTGCTTCATCCGGTCCGCAGCCTCACAGAGCTGGTAATTCTTCTCCAGATTTGCAACAAATTTATCATCCGTATCCAGGTCATAGGGTTTGGACGGAAGCTTCTTGAAGGAAGCGATGTGCTTCTTCAGAGTCTCCCGGTCGATATGGGTATATTCCTTTACCGCATCCGCCTGTGCAGCATCGTACTCCATGATCTTCTGCGCATTTTCTCTCCGCTTCACAGCTGCCTTGGCGCGCTTCTTTTTATCCGATGCCGAAAGAGCGTCATAGCGGTTCCGATGGATCTCTCCCCTCATCGCCGGGGAAAATGCAATTTTCTCCTCGGCCTCCAGATTCGCATGCAGCTCCTGCATCATATCCTTGGCGTCCTGCAGCTTACTACGTACCTTTTTCTCTTTCTGAGCAGACTTCTTCTCCGTCTTCTGCTGAGATGTCTGCCCGGTCTTCTGCACGGATTCCTGCTCGGTCTTCTGCTCGGTCTTCTGCTCGGCAGGAACAAGCACCGGAATACTCTCAGCCTTCTCCTTCAGCTCAGTCAGTATCTCCGGCTCCTTCTTTGCCGTATGGATCTCCGCACCGAAAAGTTCCGGGAACATATCCGCATGCCCCGGCTGCTTCATGGTCGAAGTTCTCTTTATGGCATTCAGCTTCTCCTCTGCCTTTGTATTTATGGACTTGATGGTCTTGGATCGTTTGATCTGATTTTCCTTCTTTTCTCCTCTGGTCATGGCAGCCTCCCTAGAGTTTATACCGAAACAGCCCGATCTCAGGCTGATTTGTTCTTACTTAGCAGCTTCACCGCATACATGGGTCCGGACACACGGTAGCTGTCACCGTCGATCCCCGTCATCATCTCGACAAATGAGGCTCCCATACCTATCCTGTCTGAAAAAACAAGATCCCCGTCAAACCTTTCGTCCTTCATCAGGGCATCATGAAGTGCGGCAACAAGATCGATCATTCCCTGGGGAGACCCGTCTCCGATCATGAAGTTGACATGCAGATCCCCCTCCTCCGATTCGGACATCAGGATTGCTCCCGTTTCCTTACCTTCGGGATCACTGACAAGAAAACTGTATTTTATCGATATATTCTGGATGAACACCGGGTCCAGACCGTACTCCTTCATTAACCGTAGCAGCGGTTTCACGGAAGTCAGATGCTGAAGCGAATGCACCTCGGCCGCCTGGCTCCTGTGTGCCAGCATGGCCTCCATACGTGCTCCGAAGAGCAGCTCCGTAAGAGGAACCCTGTACAGGCTGCGATCTTCTCCCACCATGAAACCCTGTTCCATCAGGAAGGTATCCAGCCCCTCATCCTCCGCATCAAAATCAACCCGGATCCCATCCAGAGCAAGGCCCTCCAGAAGGCCCATCACCTGTTCCATCAGGAAGGTGGCTCCGCCCTTCTCCCGCTGCCCGGGATCGGTGTACAGCCAGTGGATCTCGGCCATATTTTCATCAACACCTAAGGCACAGGCACTGACCGCTTCCCCCTCCAGGATGGCACCCAGTTTTATATAATTCTTATTCTGCAGATATTCCGAAGAACAAAGTCCTTTAAAATGTTCCGCATTTTCATCTGTGATTCTGGTAAGCTCCATATAGACGGACACCTCCTGATCTT
>CADBRW010000195.1 GCA_902797155.1 uncultured Lachnospiraceae bacterium | reverse complement strand
ATGAGAGTGGCTCACATTATTTCCGAAGTGAGCAGACTTATCACAATAAAAACACTTAGCCATGGTTCCGGCACCTCCTTCACGACGCAAATTTGCCTGTACAGGCTCGCAACACGAGATATGATAACAGAAAATGAGCAAGTATGCAAGAGGAAATTTAAATTTTTTACAGAAGTGTAATTCGTGGGAAACTATTCCATATTTTATGAAAATGGTATATAATGACTATAACTGTGTCGAAATGTGCGTAACGCATGAATAACGGAAAGGAAGGTTGCTTATGACAGGACTCGTCGATAATGAGAATGGGCAGATCACCATAGACGAAGCTGTAATTGAAGAGTTCGCAGGACATGCTGCGCTTGACTGCTTCGGAATCGTTGGAATGGCGGCAATCAGTGTACGTGACGGACTTGCAAAGCTTCTGAATGGAAGTTCTGTCAGAAAGGGCGTTAACGTGGCGGTTGACAGTAAGAAACGTCTCACCATTTCGTTCCATATCATTGTGGCTTACGGGGTCAGCATTCGAACCGTAGTCCGTAACCTGATCAATACGGTGAAGTATCAGGTGGAAGATTATACGAATATGAAGGTAAAGGCCATCAACGTTTATGTTGAGGGCGTTCGCGTGATTGATTAGATCAGACCGTTCATGAGAAATGTGGAACGGTCACGTTGCAAGGAGGACTGGCATTGAACACAATTGACGCTTTGCTGGTACAGAAGCTGTTTCTGTCGGGAGCAAACAATCTCAGTAACAACAAAGAGTATATCAATGAATTAAATGTTTTTCCGGTTCCTGACGGTGATACGGGAACAAATATGACGCTGACGATCATGGCAGCCGCAGCAGATGTAAAGGAACAGAAGCAGCCTACGATCGACAGCCTTTCCAAGGCCATCTCCAGCGGATCCCTCCGTGGGGCCCGTGGTAATTCCGGAGTTATTCTTTCCCAGCTTTTCCGAGGCTTCTGTAAGGATATCCGGGGAAAGAAGACGCTGACACTTGTAGATCTGGTGTCCGGTTTTGAGCGAGGGGTTGAGACCGCATATAAGGCGGTCATGAAGCCAAAGGAAGGAACGATCCTTACGGTAGCACGTGGTGTGGCCGAGAAGGCGGCTGAGCTCCTGATGGAGGATGAGGATTACCCGATCGTCGAATTTGCAGAGATCGTTGTAGCTCATGGAGAGAAGGTCCTGGAGCGGACACCGGAGCTTCTTCCGGTTCTTGCGGAAGCAGGTGTTGTGGATTCCGGCGGACAGGGCCTGATCGAGATCCTTCGCGGTGTCCTTCTGGCATTGAAGGGACAGGACGTAAAGCTTTCCGGCACGGGACCGGCGGTCCGTCTGGCCCGGGGAGCGGGAGTCTTGGATGATATCCCGAAGGCTCGTCCGGTGTACGGAGCTGCCAGTGGAAAAGAAGATATTTCCACGGCGGATATCAAGTTCACCTATTGTACGGAGTTTATCATTTTACTTGAGAAAGAGCTTCCTGAAAAGGAAGTGGAAGCATTCAAAGAATTCCTGACTTCCATCGGTGATTCCATCGTCTGTGTGGCAGACGAGGAGCTGGTTAAGGTTCATGTGCATACCAATCATCCCGGACAGGCATTTGAAAAGGCTTTGGAATACGGTCAGCTGACGCGGATGAAGATCGATAATATGCGTGAGGAGCATTCAGAACGCGTTGAGCTCGAGCAGCAAAGGGCTGCTGAGCAGGAAGCTGCATTTAAGCAGATCAAGATGGAAAGAAAGGATGGAACAAAGCCGGAGACCGGGGAGAAGAAACCTCCCAGGAAGTATGGTTTCATCGCAGTTTCCATAGGCGACGGACTGGTGGAGATCCTAAAGGAGATCGGTGTGGATTACGTACTTTCGGGCGGACAGACCATGAATCCCAGCACGGATGATATCCTGAAGGCTGTGGAGTCCGTAAATGCGGAGCATGTATTTGTCCTTCCGAATAATAAGAATATCATTCTTGCTGCAAATCAGGCGGCAAGCATTTCCAAGAAGAAGGATGTGATCGTGATCCCTTCAAAGACCATCCCGCAGGGTATCAGTGCCATGATCTCCTTCTCGGACACCGCTGAACCTGCGGAGAACAGGGCAGCTATGATAGCGGCTTTGGAAACGGTGAAGACCGGAGAGGTGACCTTCTCTGTTCGTGATACTTCCGTTGACGGTAAATCCATTCTGAAGGGTGATATCATGGGGATCAATGACAGCGGTATTACTGCGGTGGGACCGGATATCGCGGATGTAACGATCCGCATGATCGATAGCATGATAGATGATAATGCAGGTCTCATCACGGTTTATTATGGTGCGGATACAACGGAAGAAGATGCGGAGAAGCTGTCTTCCTCCGTTCAGGAGAAGTACCCGGATCTGGATCTGGACCTTCATTACGGAGGACAGCCCATTTATTATTACATTGTATCAGTGGAATAGGTGATCAGTATGCAGCTTTCCGACCCGGTAACGGCGATACGGGGAATCGGTGACAAGACCGCGGATTCCTTCCGGAAACTGAATATCCTTACGGTGGGAGATCTGGTGGAAACCTATCCCAGACGATATCTCGGATACAGCGCACCTGTGAAGATAGCCCAGGCTCCGGAGCTGGAAAGAGTGACGATCTCAGCAACTGTCAGCACCTATGTTAAGGTTCATAAAGGACCCCGGTATGTGCTTACAACACTGTCTGCAGAGGATGGGACAGGGAGCGTGGAGATGGTGTGGTTCAACAGCCCGTATCTCCGCAGTACATTTCATAAAGGAGATACCTTCTGTTTTACCGGAATGATACGGAGGAAAGGCAACCGCCGTGTCATGGAACACCCGGAATTCTATACACCTTACAAATATCAGGATATGCAGAGCGTTCTTCAGCCTATCTATCCGCTGACGGCGGGTGTGACCAATAACCAGCTGAGGAAGGCGATCCTGGAGATCCGTCCTGTGATCGGACAGCTCCCGGACCCGCTTCCTGAATCGCTTCGTGAAAAATACGGATTACTACCCAAAGGACAGGCGGTGCTTGCCATTCATTTTCCGAAGGATGAGGAAACCCTTCGGGATGCGGTGCGGCGTCTGGCCTTTGATGAATTTTACAGGTTCCTTTCGGATGTCAGGGAGATGCGGGAGGAAAATGTGAGTCTGACCTCTTCCCATGTGCTTACGGAGGAGTCGGTTGCAGCCCTGAAGGGCTTTCTGGCAGGTCTTCCCTATGCACTGACGGACGGACAGGCAAATGCGCTCTCGGATGTGGTGAAGGACATGTCCGGCGGAATGGTGATGAACCGTCTGATCCAGGGGGATGTGGGCTGTGGAAAGACCATCATAGCCGCTGCGGCACTGTTTGTTAACGCAAGGTCCGGATATCAGGGAGCCCTGATGGTTCCGACGGAGGTTCTGGCCATGCAGCATTACCGTGATCTGGAACAGCTGTTCCGGCCCTATAAGCTGCGAGTGGAGCTGCTTACGGGTTCCATGTCCGCAAAGGAGAAAAGGGCAGTCCATGAGGGGCTCAGGAACGGAGAGGTCCATGTGGTAGTCGGTACCCATGCCCTAATCCAGGAGAAGGTGGAATACCGGTCTCTGGGGCTGGTGGTGACAGATGAGCAGCACCGCTTCGGCGTACGCCAGAGAGAACGGCTGGCTGAGAAGGGAGATCTTCCGCATGTGCTTGTCATGAGTGCCACACCCATACCCAGGACCCTGGCTATTATCCTCTATGCGGATCTGGACATTTCTCTGATCACGGAGCTTCCCGGGGGAAGAAAGAAGATCCTGAATTGTGTGGTGGGAACGGATTACCGGCCTACCGCATATCAGTTTATCAAAAAGGAAGTGGCATCCGGCCATCAGGCCTATGTGATCTGTCCGAAGATCGAGGATGCGGAGGGCGTCGAGCTGGAGGCGGTAACTTCCTATGCGGAGAATCTGCGTGAGATATACGGAACATCTGTAAGAGTCGGTACATTACACGGGAAGATGAAGGAAACCGAGAAGCAGCGGATCCTTCAGGATTTTTCGGAAGGGAATATAGATGTTCTGGTATCCACTACAGTAATCGAGGTTGGGATCAATAATCCCAATGCGACGGTGATGATGATAGAAAATGCGGAACGGTTCGGGCTGGCTCAGCTTCATCAGCTTCGTGGCCGCGTGGGGAGGGGCGATGCCCAGTCCTACTGCATTTTTATAAATTGCAATCGTACGGAAGAGTCGGCAGAACGGCTGTCCGTACTGGAAGAGTCCAATGACGGCTTTCATATTGCCGCTGAGGACCTTCGGCTGCGGGGGCCGGGAGATTTCTTCGGGGTTCGGCAGAGCGGGGACCTGATGTTCCGTCTGGCAGATATCTACCAGCATGCGGATGTTCTGAGGATGGCGCAGGAGGCCGTACTTAATCAAGAGGGATAAGAGAGGACGCTATGGAAGAGAACGAGAAGAAGGACGTACAGGAAGTAAAGGATGAAACGGCAGAGAAGGCGGAAAAGGCCGTAAAGCCGGAGAAAAGCCCGGAGAAAAAGGCGGACGAGACCACCGGTAAGGAACGCCGTACGGTAGGTAACGGGTCCAAGATCGCCATCATTATACTTGCCGTGCTGGTTGCACTTCTGGTGGCATACATCGTGAGTGACAAGCTTTCCGGCAAGTCTGACAACAGCGATACAAAAAGTACCTCTACTACAGAGGCGGTGACCGAGGCGAAAACGGAAGCAAAGACGGAGGCAGTCACCGAGGCGAAAACGGAAGCGAAGACCGAAGAGGGAAAGACGGAGAAGAAGTCCGAAGAGGGCGCCGAAACGGTGACCAAGCGCGCCATCTCCGCGACTGCAAAGGTTGCAGCCTCCTGGCCTGCAAATGATTCCTTTGTGGTTCAGTACAGCGTGGATGTAAAGAATATGACCGCTTCGGATGTTAAGAAGTGGGAGGTCCGCATGCCCGGCTTCAAGGATGCAAAGGTGGATCAGGGCTGGGGCGCCGAGTTTAAGATCGACGGTGATACCCTTATCTCCAAGCCCGTGGATTACACTGAAGTGATCGGGACGAAGGCAAGTGTGAACTACGGCGTGCAGATCATTTTCAAGAGTGAAGCGGATTCCAAGAAGGTCAAGATGGACCAGGCAGTGGTCTATGTTGACGGAAAAGAGGCTACGGATACCGTTGAGGTACCTGTGGCGGCAAAGGTTGAGAAGAAGAAGGTAACTGAGCCGGAGAACGGAACGCCCCTTGAGGTTCATGGAGCGCTTTCCGTAAAGGGCGTTGACCTTGTAGATAAGGACGGAAAGCCTTACCAGCTGAAGGGTGTCAGCACCCACGGCCTGGCATGGTTCCCGGAGTATGTGAACCTGGAGGCATTTAAGACCTTCCGTGATGACTGGGGCGCAAATCTGATCCGTCTTGCCATGTATACGGGTGAGGGCGGCGGTTACTGTACCGACGGTGATAAGGACAAGCTCAAGGGCCTGGTTGATTCCGGCGTGGACTACGCCAGCCAGCTGGGAATGTATGTCATCATCGACTGGCATATCCTGAGCGACAACAATCCCCAGACCAATCAGGACGAGGCAATCGCATTCTTTGATGAAATGTCCAAGAAGTATGCGGATTATGAAAATGTGCTTTATGAGATCTGCAATGAGCCCAACGGCGGAACCTCCTGGGAGGATATCAAGGCCTATGCAGAGCAGGTGATCCCCGTGATCCGTAAGAATGCACCGAATGCCATCATCATCGTTGGAACACCGACCTGGTCCCAGGATGTGGATCTGGCGGCAAAGGATCCCATCGAGGATGCCAAGAATGTGATGTACACCCTGCATTTCTATGCGGCAACTCATAAGGAGAACCTGAGAGATAAACTGAAGACCGCAAGAGAAGCGGGCCTTCCGATCTTTATTTCCGAGTTCAGTATCTGTGATGCCTCCGGAAACGGAGCCATCGATTACGACTCCGCGGATGCATGGTTCCAGATGATCAATGATTACAATCTGTCCTACGCAGGATGGAATATCTCCAATAAGGATGAATCTTCGGCGCTGATCCGTTCAGACTGCAAGAAGACCTCCGGCTGGACTGACGAAGAATTATCCGAGACGGGACTTTGGCTTAGGAACACTATGAAGTAAGCCCGGAAGCGCGAGGCATGTTCAGAATCGTGGGAGCCGTGAAACGGCGGAGCGATTCGTTACTTCATGTAATCTCTGAAAGAATACGAGGATAAAAATATGAGAGTAATCGCAGGTACGCGCCGCAGCCTCCCTCTGAAGAGTCTGGAGGGCGATGCCACCAGGCCCACGGCGGACCGCTATAAGGAGACCCTGTTCAATGTCCTGCAGACGGATATTCCCGGGTGCCGATTCCTGGATCTCTTCGCCGGAAGCGGAGCCATCGGTATCGAAGCGCTGTCCCGGGGGGCCAGGCATGCGGTCTTTGTTGAAAACAGTCGGAAAGCCATGGCGGTCATTAAGGACAATATTCATTTTACGAAATTTGAAGATGAATCGGACCTGATCCTCTCGGATGCCATATCCTATGTCCGGTCCCTGCCGGTGGTGGATTTTGATGTGATCTTCATCGATCCTCCTTACAACCACCAGCTGGAGGAAGCGGTGCTTCAGGTGCTTGATGGTAAGAGATTTAAGAACCCTGAAGCAAGGATCGTGGTAGAGGCATCTCTTGAGCAGGACTTTTCCTTCCTGGAGGAAACCTCCTTCCGAATCGAGAAGGTGAAGGCTTATAAGTCGAACAAACATATTTTTATCAGACGTGAGGAAGAATAGGATATGAAGAAAGTTGTATATCCCGGTAGCTTTGATCCGGTTACGGTCGGGCATATGGATCTGATCCGGCGTGCGGCCGGTATCTTTGACCAGGTTGTTGTGGGCGTACTGATCAACTCCGAGAAAAAAAGCCCATTGTTTTCTTTGGAAGAACGTGTTATTATGTTGAAGGATGCATGTAAGGGTATTCCGAATGTATCCGTGGAAAGCTTTGATGGATTATTGATTGATTTTGTCCGTGCCACGGGTTCGGACACCATCATCCGGGGCCTTCGGGAACTGATGGATTTTGAGATGGAGCTGCAGCTCGCGCAGGTTAACCGCGTGGCATCCGGAGGGATTGAAACAGTGTTTCTGCCCACGGACCCAAAGTTCTCAAATGTGAGCTCTTCTGTAGTGCGTGAATTTGCACGGTACAGGGTGGCTCTTCCGGATTTTGTTCCGGAGAACGTTCTTCAGGCCATGGTTAATAAGGGAATAGTGGAGTCCACAAAACAGGAGGATTAGAAAAATGGGTAAAAAAGGTGTAGAGGAAATGATCAATGAGATCGAGATATT
>CADBRW010000194.1 GCA_902797155.1 uncultured Lachnospiraceae bacterium | reverse complement strand
TGTAGTCATAGGTCATGACCTGCTTTAAGGCACCGTCGATACGATACCGAACACGGACATAGGTTTCCATAGGCTCGATATGAATATCGGATGCGCGCTGGCGAACGCCGCCTTCCAGGATCTGATTAACAAGAAGTACGATAGGAGAATTATCGATATCCTCCTTCATCATGTCGACTTCTTCGTCCGTCAGCTCACCGGATGCCTGCTCCATACGGAAGGCCTCTGCAGCCTCCATAGCCTGTGCACTTCCGTAATACTTACCGACGCACTCCTGGATATCATCGTCAAATGCCAGTACCGGCTCAACCGTAAGGCCCGTAGCGATAGACACATCGTCCACAGCCGCCAGGTCCATGGGATCCGCCATGGCAAGGCGCAGGATGTTCGGATTGTCATCCGCCAGGCCGATGGGCATAACCTTGTGCTGTGCCACCAGCTTCTCCGGAACCTGCTTTAAGATATTCTCGTCGATCTTCACGGAACGGAGTTCCACGAAATCAATACCCATCTGGGTTGTCAGCACGGTGATCAGAAGCTCACGGCTGATAAAGCCCATATCCATGATTACATTACCGATACGGCCGCCTTCTTCTTTCTGCTTGGCCAAAGCCTCCTGCAACTGTTCTTCTGTGATGGCTCCTGCCTCGACCAGAAGGTCACCGATACGGATTTTCTTTCTTGCTCCTGTTACACGCATTATGTATACCTCTCGATTGTTGATTTACACACAGAGATATTATACCATATGTAAAATCATATGGGAAGAATAAGTGTATTTTTGGCATTTTTACGCAAAAAGGGCATCTGCCATGGGGCATTCTTTCGAAAAAACAGCCCCCGTTTTGTGCAATACGCACAATTTACGCCAAACCAAACCCGGTTTTCAAGCCTCTACCCTGCGCAATATCATCCCGGAAGTTATGTTACCCGTATCCGTACCCTCAAACCATACTGCCAGCGCCTGCTGCGGATGGGGCGCACTGTCCTGCTCTTCTCCTTCCTCGTTCGCGATCTTCTTCACCGTAACGGTAAGGTTTCTGCCGTCAGGATGCATCACCTGCAGCCGTTCTCCCACGGAAAACTTATTCTTCTGATGAAAATGTACAGCTCCGTCCGGATCCGTCTCTTCGATCATTCCCATGAATACCGCCTTTTGCTGATAGGTATTGTTTGAATAGATCTGATCCCCCTCCGTCGGTCTTCCGAAATAAAACCCGGTGGTAAAATCCCTGGTAGTGCACATTGCGATTTCTTCTTTATAGAAAGGTATCCTTTCTCTGTACAGCTCCGGCGACCTGAAGTAGTCATCGATTGCCTGCCTGTAGGTCCTGGCAGTAACCGCCACGTACAGCGCAGTCTTCATCCTGCCTTCGATCTTGAAGGATTCGATCCCGGCCTCCAGAAGCTCCGGAATATGGTCGATCATGCAGAGGTCTTTGGAGTTGAAGATATAGGTTCCTCTTTCATCCTCTTCTATAGGAAGAAACTCGCCCGGCCGGCTGGATTCTTCCACCGCATATTCATACACATCATACTTCCACCTGCAGGGATGTGTACACGCTCCTCTGTTTGCATCCCGTCCCGTGAAATAGGAAGAAAGGAGACATCTTCCGGAATAGGAAATGCACATAGCTCCGTGAATGAAGGCTTCTATCTCCATCTCCCCACCGACTCTGTCATGAATCTCACGGATCTCCGCGAGAGACAGCTCCCGCGCAGCCACAACTCTCTCTGCTCCCATCCTCTTCCAGAATTCCCAGGTCATGTAATTCGTATTGTTCGCCTGGGTGCTGATATGCACCGGTATCTCCGGAAGCAGCTCCTTTGCCAGCAGCAGAACACCCGGATCCGAAATCAGCAGCGCATCAAAGGGAATCCCCTTGATCTCGCGGAAATACTCCCGAAGCCCCTCAATATCCCCGTTGTGCGCAAAGATATTAACCGTCAGGTACACCTTGGCTTTATACTGATGAGCGAAGGCCACGCCCTCCTTCATGTCCTCCAGGGTGAAATTGTCCGCTTTTGCCCGAAGACCAAAGCGCTGTCCACCCAAATATACCGCATCTGCGCCGTAGCGGATCGCAAGCTTCAGATTCTCCAGGTTCCCGGCCGGGAGAAGCAATTCCGGTTTCTTCATTCTTCGTTCCTTTCTGTTCTTTCTTCTACGAACGTTACCGCAACACCGTCCCCCACCGGAAGGATACTTGTTACCAGCCCCTCCGTATCCGTAAGGCGCTTCAGATAGTCCCTCATCCGGTCATGAATGGTCCTGTCCCTTTTTTCCACAAGAAAATGTGACTCCAATACGCTTCCGTCCTGAAGCACATTATCGGATACGATGACCGCTCCTTTTCGTACCAACGGGAGAACCCTTGTCAAATACTCTCCATACTGTGCTTTTGCGGCGTCAATGAAGACAAAATCGTATAGCTCGTCATCGGTCCTCATTCCCACATCTTGTGGCTCCTCCAAAAACTCGCGCAAAATCTTCTCGTTTTTTTCTTCCTCATTCACACGGAATCCCACCGACATTTGCATAAGAAGAGCCGCCGCATCTCCCTGCATCACGGTGATCCTTGTATCCTCTCCTGCCCTTCGGATATTCTCCTCAGCTTCAGCCACCCGTTCAGGATCCAGCTCCAAAGTCGTGATCCGTGTATCCTGCACTACCCGCGCCATAAAGAGAGCCGAAAATCCGACAGCTGTCCCGATCTCCAGGATACGTTTTGGTTTCTGCATAAGAAGAAGGAGCCTCAGCAGCTCCTTCGTATCGGGGCGGATGACCGGAACGCCTCTCGATACCGCATCCCGGTAAATCTCCCCCAGCATATCTTCTTCATCTTTTCCAAATGACTGTATAAACGATCTGATCCGTTCGTAGTCCTTCATAATTCCTCCGAATCAACTTGTCATTCATCGTCTCTGTAGTTCGTATCGTCTGTATCGTCACGCCCGTCCGATTCTTCCGTGGATTCCGTACTGGATTCCTCCGAATCAAACGCCGCCTCCGTCGCCACCTTTCCGGTATCGCCGATCTTCGAGGCATCTCTCACCTCTTCTTCGCCTTCCGCAGTAGCAGCTCCCGCAGTGATCACCTTCAGTATCTCATCATAGGTCATGGACGGGGAGATGGCGTACTTTCCGGCTTTGATCTCACTTCCGTACTCACCCAGCTTGATTTTGGCCAGCATTACATACTTATTCTTGATCACACCCTTGTCATACAGGGTCTCCGACACGGACATCGATGTAAAATCCGGCTGAATGGTCACAACTGTGTAGCTGATATCCCCGGGCGTCTTGGCCGAATCACTGAAAACCTCATAGGAGAAGGAGTAGGCCACAGAGAATCCCCTTACGATCACAAACACGATCAGAACATCGATCAACAGCTCCACGGCATAGAACAGTGCAGTCTTGATCCTGCTCTCTGTCTTGTATGCGGTTTTCATCCTTGATGTTGCCAAAGCCTCATCCTCCATTCAGGTGTATTGTCTCATAATGTTTATTCAAAATCTATGTGGAGATCCGCAGTCACTTCATCCAGCATCCGGCGGATCAGACGGCTCATGGCGCTTTCCGCCCTGAGATACTCATTCACCACGGAATTATGCAGAAGCATGTCATGCTCCTCGCACATTTTATAGATCTCATCATACGGATTTCCGTCCCAGTAGGTCTGAACATCCTTGTACCGGTTTTTCAGCTCACGCAGTCTCTGATACAGATCCGCATTTGACCGAAGGGCATTCTTCGCAAACACGAAACGCTTATACTCCTTCGATTCCTTCAAAAGCTCATTCACGTGTTTGGTCGCAGCCAGGATCTCTTCCATCCTCTACCTCCCTACACCTCCGAAATGATAGGCAGTATCATGGGGCTCCGTTTCGTTCGTTTCCACAGAAACTCGCCCAGTTCATCACGGATCTTCCCTTTGATCCTGGACCAGTCCGCGGTATTTCTTGCCAGACATTCATCCAGGGTTTCTTCCACAACCATGCGGCAGTCCTCCAGAAGACTCTCGGATTCTCTTACATAGACGAAGCCTCTGGAAATGATATCCGGTCCCGCCAGCAGCTGGTTAGTGCTGTGCTCCAGTGTAAGCGCCACAACGATGAGACCGTTCTCCGACAGGTGCTGCCGGTCACGCAGGACGATATTTCCCACATCTCCGACTCCCAGCCCGTCTACCAGCACGCCCTGTGCAGGTACAGACCCGGTCACATCAAAGGTATCCTCCGATACGGAAAGCACATCACCGCATTTGATGATCTTCACCCGCTTCTTGGGAATTCCCATCTCAACCGCCAGCTCTGCATGGCGTTTCAGATGCCGGTATTCTCCGTGTACGGGAATGGCATATTTCGGTTTTGTCAGTGCATAGATCAGCTTCAGCTCTTCCTGGCACGCATGCCCCGAAACATGGGCATCGTGATAGATCACTCTCGCCCCCTTCTGCTCCAGCTCGTTGATCACGCGGTACACCGCCTTCTCATTCCCCGGAATGGGACTGGAGGAGAAGATCACAACGTCTCCCGGTTTAATTGATATCTTGTTATGGATCGAAGCTGCGATCCTGGAAAGGACCGCCATGTTCTCTCCCTGGCTTCCGGTCGTTATGTAAACCAACTGCTCATCCGGATAATTCTTGGATTCATCGATCTCGATCAGCGTATTCTCCGGAATGGTAAGATATCCCAGTTCCGACGCGATGGAGATGACATTCTCCATGCTCCGTCCCTGCACGATCACCTTTCTCTTGTATTTATATGCAGAATTGATGATCTGCTGTACGCGGTCCACATTCGATGCAAATGTGGCGATGATCATCCGGTGATCCCGGTTCTCATCGAAAATGTGGTCAAAGGTCTTTCCCACCGTGCGCTCGGACGGTGTAAAGCCTTCGCGTGTCACATTTGTAGAATCCGCCATCAGCGCAAGGACCCCTGCCTTACCCAGCTCCGCAAAACGCTGCAGATCGATGACCCCGCCGAAGACCGGTGTGTAATCCACCTTGAAATCCCCGGTGTGTACAAGAACACCTGCAGGTGTTGTGATCGCCAGGGCAGCGGAATCTGCGATGGAATGATTCGTCCGGATGAATTCCACACGGATCGGTCCGAACTTCACCGTCTGGCCATAGCTCATAACATGGCGCTGAACATCATTTAAGATCCCATGCTCTTCCAGCTTGTATTCGATCAGCCCCATGGTGAGGCGTGTCGCATAGATGGGCATGAGAAGCTGTTTCTCTATATACGGAATGGATCCGATATGATCCTCGTGTCCGTGGGTGATCACAAGACCCTTAACCTTGTTCTTATTCTCCAGAAGATAGCTGATATCCGGAATGACCAGGTCGATCCCCAGCATATCATCGTCCGGAAAGGACAACCCGCAGTCCACAACGATGATCGTATCATTATACTCGATTGCCGTGATATTCATTCCGATCTGTTCCAATCCGCCCAGGGGAATGATCTTCACCGGCATTTGTTTTTCTGTCACTATGTCCTCCTACTGTCAAGATATGTCTGCAGAATGATTGCTGCAGCCATCTTGTCGATATGTTCCTTTCTGCCGGAATGTGCCACACCCGTCTCTTCAAGGATCCGGTCCGCCTCCATGGTGGTCAGCCGTTCATCCACCAGATGGACCGGGAGCAGGGTCCGCCGCTCCAGCATTTCCTGAAAGGCACGGGTTTCCTCTGCCCGCTCGCCTTCCGTATTGTTCATATTTTTAGGGAGACCCAGCACGATCTCTCCTACCTCTTCATCTTTGATGATCGCCTCCAGACGCTGCACCGTCTTCCTGAGCTGCGCCGGGCGTTCCCGCGTTATGGTCTCATAGGGCTGAGCCGTCAGAAGCAAGGCGTCCGATATCGCAACGCCCACCGTCTTTGTTCCGTAATCCAACCCCATGATCTTCAATCCTGATTCCGCTCCTTTTTCATGGCAAGCGCCTCAGGATGACATGTCCCGTCACTCTGAGGCACCCTGCCTGATCCGTCTTTACTTCAATCTGGTCTCGATGTAGTTCTCCATCAGGACCTCTATGATCTCATCACGCTCTGCCTTCATGATCAGGCTTCGCGCTCCACGGTGGCTTGTAATGTATGTGGGATCCCCACTCATGATGTAGCCGACAATCTGATTCACCGGATTATACCCCTTCTCAGAGAGAGCCCCATAGACCTGCTCCAGGATATCCGGCACCTCCAGTGTTGACTCCTTCACGATGTCCAAATCCTGTGTATTGTGGTTTGTCTCTTTGTTCATAGTCTCACTTCCTTTGGCTCACGTACACATACTTGGTATGATTTTAATATAATCCCAGAGAAAATGCAACCCCTCGGCACTCTACGGCCTCCATGCGCCATCTGCACCTACATACCAGGAACCGACATACTGATCTGTAACCATGTAGCCGGAGGCATCAAAGTAATACCACTTACCGTCGATACACTGCCACTGCTTCTTCGCATACCATTTCTTGTTCCCGTACCACCAGCCCTTACCGGTCTTATGCCATCCGGCCTTCAGCTTATAAGTCCAGGTTCCGCTCTTATTCAGCCAGTAGCCCTTGCACCATTCACCGGATGCCATGTATCCATTGGATTTAAAGTAGTACCATTTGCCATCGACCTTCTGCCAGCTGTTCTTCGGATACTTACCGTTACTCTGTTTGATCCACCAGCCCTTCTTGTCGCTGCCCTTCCACTTCATGGAAAGAGAGGTCTTGTAGCCGTTCTTATCGTACCAGTAGCCCTTTCTCCACTCGTTCCTGTAATTGGTTTTCACCTTCGTCTGACCCTGCTGGCCCTGCCCGCCCTGCTGGCCCTGCTGATCCTGTTTCTTCTCAACGCGGATGGTCACAGGTGTGCCGCCCTGCATTTCCAGCTTCTGTCCCTTATAGGTGATCACCAGCTGCTTCGAGCCTTCTGTAAGAGAACCGTCCGAACCTCCGCCGACAAAGGATACTTCTATATCCTCGTTGCTGTCCGTCACCGGGATCTTCTCAGTAGTGCCATTGTCATAGGTAACGATGATATAAGCGCCCGAAAGATCCAGAGCCTCTCCCGGCTCGTAGCTGGTCTTCGTCGGAGGCGTCACCACGGTTTCAGTCGCCTTCTTCTCACGCACCTTGGCAGGGAAGGTAAGCTCCTTTCCGCCATAGGTAACGGTCACCTCCTGCTCACCCAGCTTGTCCAGGTCAAACCCGCTGATCTGATCTGCAGAGATCTCCACGATCTCATCATAATCATTGTTGCAGTGAGCCAGGATCCTGATGCCACCGAACGTATCGAAGTTCACATCCCCTTCCGGGTATTCCGTCTTCGAAGGTGCGTCGATCCACTCGATGGACTGTACCACCTTTTCGATCACTTCAATCTCAAAGGCATCAGGTACATAAAAATATGTCTTGGTTCCGGAAGCAGGATCTTCTTCGGTATACAGAACCGTGACAGTATGTGTTCCCACCTTATCACTTACCGCCTGTTTACCGAGATCGACCTTGGTATCGTCACCGCTTCCGGTTACCCGGAAACCTTCCCGAAGCATCTCCGGTGTCACCGTGATCTCTTCCTGATCCAGATTGTCATAGATGCCCTTAACCGTTATACCTTCCAGATTGAGCGGCTGTGTCTCCACGTAGATCAGCTGATCCGGTGCGTTCTCCAGAAGTATACGATCAAGCGCCTTCTTTCTTACCGTAACGTCAAAGGTTGTGCTGAAACCGCCGGCGGTTACAGTCACCTTCTGCGTACCATACTGCGTCGGTCTGGTTATATACCCGGAGTATTCGGCAGCGTCCGCCTCTTCCGCCGAAAGCGGCCGTTTCTCGCCATTGTCCAGAAGCTCACCGATCTCAATTCCGTCAGGATCCAGAAGCTGTCCCTCGATATACGAGGTCTTCGCCGGCGCCTTTGTCACTTCGATTCCGCTGCGCTTCACCAGCTTCATTTCCGTAGTCATGGTCTTTGTCTGGGTAGCCAGTGTATAGGTGATGGTTACCGTCTGTGTGCTTGCCTTGCTGGATGCATCAAATACAGTGATCATATCCGCATCAAATGCAACCTCATCCGGTTCCGCATTCTCATAGGTCACGATCAGGGTACCTGTCAGGTCATTCTTATCATAGCTATAGTAGGATGTATTCGTTGCCGGCTTTCCGCCCTTCCAGGCGATGGACTTCAGGATCTTGTCCACAACCTTCACAGCAATATCATCACCATCCTTTGTGGTCAGAACCGTCCCGTCCCAGCTGACCTCCAGGGTCTTCATTCCTTTGGTAAGCGCATCCGTAAGCCCGGTTCCGTCCTCAAAGGAAACCGCCAGCTTTTCATTTGTCTTATCCAACGGGAAATGCTCCTCTGTTCCGTTATCATATGCAACCACCACCTCACCGCCGGTGAGATCCATGGTCTCTCCTACCAGATACTCCAGCCTGTCGGGAGCAACCGCATACACCTCACTCACCTGCTTGGCGCGGACAGTGGCATCAAAGGTCATACTCTTTCCGCCGTAAGTAACGGTAACCGAATAGTCATCGATGGTATCGATGTCAAAGCCGGTGATCTCAGCCTCCGTGATCGGTACGGTCTCATCATAATGCCTGTTATTATGTACAAGAAGGACTGCATCACTGAAGTTATCAAAGGTCACATCCGACTCCGGATACTCCGTACGTGACGGTGCCGTCTTGAACTCGATGGACTGAACTTCCTTTTCAGCTATATCAATGAAGAACCATGCCACCGCATACCGGGTTCCCGGCCCCTGCGGCGTAGCGATTTTCTCAGAATATACAACATAGATCTGTTTACTCTCGTCGGCAGCCAAGGTGTCCACCGGTTCGCCAAAGCTTGAGATCCGGTTCTTCCCATCTGTACCTGTGGTGATCACCACATTTTGACGAAGCATATCCTCCGTCACCTCGATCTGCTTCTCGGTCCCGTTATCATAAACTGCATTCACTACCAGCCCCGTCATATCGAAGGGCTGTGTCGTAACGTAGGTGGTCTGCTTGGGAACAGTTACAATTCTTGCAGAAGCCAGCTGCTTCTGTCTTACATTGATGGTAAAGCTTGCTCTGTGTTCACCCAGGAAGACCTCTGCGGTCTGATCGCCATATTCTGTCGGAGCGGCGATTCCGTCTATGGTTCCGACAAGCTCCATATCCTCATCGGAAAGAGGCCTTTCAGTCCCGTCATCCAGCGTCTCGGAAATCTCGATTCCTGTGATATCCAGTTGCTGCCCCTCAATATACTCGAGCTTATCCGGGAGCTTCGTGATCACGATTCCCGTACGCTGTATCAGCTTCATTTCCGTTTCCAGAGTCTTGGTCACACCGGACTCGGTATAGCTTATGGTAACGGTCTGCGTACTCTCCTTGCTGTCCGCATCAAATCCGGTGATCATCTCCGGAGTAAGAACGATTTCTTCGGTCTCATCATTATCAAATGCTGCGATCAGGGTTCCGGTAAGGTCGGTCTTCTTATAGCTGTAATAAGATGTGGCACTGTCCGGTCCCTCGCCCTTCCAGGCAATGCTGACCAGCTCCCTTTCATTTACATGAACGGCAACGGATACCGTCGTTTCCTTTCCCTCGAAATCGACGATCTTGCCTTTTACTACAAAGTCCGTATCCGGAGTTTCATAAGACAATGCCGGAACCGCCTCCCAGGCAACGGTCTCATCAGTTTCGTCTTCATTTGACCAAATTACATGAACGGTTTTCGGAAGGACCGGTGCCTTCTTCTGAACGGTTTCGATTCCTGCCAGTTTCCCAACGCTCTTAATGGTTGCCGGATGCACGGTAACCGTTACCGTCGGAACGGCAAGCCCCTGGGCCGTTCCGTCTATGGTATACTCACCACCATCGATCTTCCCGTAATGCTCATGGCTCTGCTCCTCCCAGGTGATCGGTTCTGTTGTCTCATCACCGTTCGACCAGGTTACGGTTGCCGTCTCAACCAGTGTCGCAGGAGTTCCGCTGGGGACCTCCTTCACCTGCTCAGTTGCAGGGATGGTTGCAGTCACCGGAGCAGCCGGGTTCACGTGAACCGTAATAGTCGTACTCTCACCGTTATAGGAACCGGTCAGGGTATAGTCTCCGCCCTCACGCGCCATATATTTCCGGTCGGCAGCTGTCGGATCGGCATTCGTCCATTCAATGTCCTCATATGATACATCTGTATTGGACCAGGTAACCTTTGCCTTCGGGTAATCCGGAACGTCACCGCTGTCCGTTGTAACCTCTGTTTCGGTGAATTCCACAGCTGTTACCGTTGCGGGATTGACATGCATCTTCTGAACAAATCCATATGTTGTCACTTCTCCGTCGACAGTGATTTTTAAAGTACCGTCTATTTCATAGTCACCGCCCAAACGGTTCTTGTAATTTGCAAGATCATCCTGATCCCAATCCACTTCGATCCTTGCGCTCTCGGATGAATAATACATGTTATGCATTCCCGACCAGGAAATGGTACCCAGTGCCATATACATGTTGCGCGCAAAATTGATCGTAACGGAAACCGTTGCCGGAATCGTTCCGCTCTCTGTTTCCAGAGTGTCAACTGACGTAACTATGCTTGTGATTTCCCGGGGATACACATGTACCCGCTGAACCACATCAAAGCCCATAACCGTTCCGGTGACATCAAACTCCCTGGTTGCAAACAATGTGCTCAGATTGGAAGTGGAATAGGATCCCCAGGTCACATCCGCATCAACGGTAGCCCCGTTACTAAGAGTAATTTTCGCGGTCTTACTTAATACAGGCGCCGTCTCACTTGCCGTATATACCATATCGGGATCTTCGGCCCCTGTTACGGTTACTCCCTTCGGAACAACCAGCACGTTTCTCTCCACCGTCTTCTCGGATGTTCCTGTTCCGATGGTTGCCTTTACCGTAGCCGTACCGGTCGCTGTTGCAGTCACCTTTCCATCCTCGGTCACTTCCAGAACGGACGGTGTCAGGCTTTCCCATGTAACGCCACTGTAGACCGGACAATTGGTAACAGTATTACTGTAATTGGTTTTAAACGAAGCAGTAACACTAAGCTCCGCATCAGACGAATCTCCCACATTCAAAACCGAATCCAGTGATATATCCATAGCCGTAACGGAGGAAACCGGAACCACCACCTTTTGGATCCTTGTCTCACTCTTTTTCCCGGGAAGCGTTCCTGTAACTTCCGTATCCTTTCCCGCATAGGCACCCGCCGAGCAGGCCCAGCTGAGAGAATCATTTGTCACGTTAAATGTAGATGTCCCGACATATTTGACTCTGGGATCGATCAGATTCGTATAATGGCCGGTTGTTTTTCCGTTCTGCTCGATCCAGTTTGTCTTCTCCGGCGTATTTCCCGAATTGATCCACTGCTCGTATGCCGTGGAATTCATGGAATTCCATGCCAGATTCTCAGCCGTAAGTCCCGGGCTGGAGTTATAGTAATACAGCGCAGAAGAACAAGATGACCCGTCCGGCCTGTAATGGTCCAGGTAGAGGGCCGCTTCCACAGCCCTGGTCTGCGCCGTCTCCATACAACCCTGCCCCAGCTTCACATATACCAGATCATCCATCGTAAGACTTCTGGAAGGATCCCGGGGATCCGGATATCCTTCTCTGCAGGCTTCCTCACGCTCCTCGTTGATCCTGTCCAGGATCTCCTGCTGCGCAGATGTATAATCCGTTCCCAGAACTCCGATAATGACCTGATTATCCTTCGCCGCAGCCTGTGTGGTTTCACGTACCGGGATCTCCGCCGCCTCA
>CADBRW010000193.1 GCA_902797155.1 uncultured Lachnospiraceae bacterium | reverse complement strand
GCGCAGTTTGCACCCTTTGCAGCTTTGACAGGATATGATAAAGTAGTAGATGAGACTATAGAACAGGTGAAGGAGGACTATCAATGATAGCAATTCCGATTCATGATACGATCCTGCTCCCGGACGTTACATTTTTCTTTAAGAAAGAGACCTTCGAGGAGTGGGAGGTAGAGACACTTTCCGCAGGGGATGAGATCGTGTTCACATTCCTGAAGAATGAGCCGGATTATGAGAGCGGGCCGGAGACTCCGTCGAAAAAGACGGAGGATCTGATGGACCTGATCTATCCGGTGGGTGTCCGTGCCCGGCTGGAAGCCATTGACAATGAGGGAAATCTGAAGATCCGTACCAGAAACCGGGTGGATATCCTCAGTCTGACGGAGACGGAGGACGGGATCGTGGAGGCCGAGGTTGTAGAGCGACCGGAGGTTTATGATCTGAAGGCCGAGGAGCAGAGCGAGCGTTTCGAGCGCCTGAAGAAGGATTATCTGAACTTCGTCAAGCTGTATCAGTGGGGGCTCTGGGCCCGTGGACTGATCCTGCAGTGGAAGAATATCTATGAGCTGGTCTGCACCATGGCACCATATTTCAGCATCACCTGGGATGAGAAGGTGTCGATCCTTATGGAGGACCGGGTTTCGGAGCGGTACCGCCTGATCGAGCAGGCTGCCTATGAGTTCATCGAGATGGCAAAGGTCCACAACGAAGCGGAGGACCGCCAGCAGCAGGAGAATGAGAATATTTACAGGGAGAATGCCCTGAAGAAGCAAATCGAGATCCTGCAGAACGAGCTGGATGAGATGCACCCGGAGAATATCTCCGACGTGAGACAGTTCCAGAAGAAGATCGAAGATTCCGGCATGAACGAGACTGCCAGGAAAGAAGCGGACAAGGTTCTGAACCGCATGAAGCAGGAGGGGCAGAACGGCCACGAATACGGCATGCTTTACGATTACCTGGATTTTGTGACCACCCTTTGCTGGAAGAAACCGGAGGCAGCGGAGATCGATCTCACACACGCCGAAGAGGTTCTGAATGCTGATCATTACGGATTGAAGAAGGTGAAGGAACGTATCCTGCAGCAGCTGGCAGTCATGGCGCTGAAGAAGCAGCAGGCGGGTTCCATCCTGCTCTTTGTGGGTGCACCCGGTACGGGAAAGACCAGTATCGGACAGAGCATCGCAAAGGCTCTGGGACGGGAATATGTCCGCATCAGTCTGGGAGGTATCCGCGATGAGGCGGAGATCCGGGGGCACAGAAGGACCTATATCGGAGCCATGCCCGGACGGATCATGGAAGGCATGAAGCGCAGCGGCGTCTCCAATCCCGTGATCGTGCTGGATGAGGTGGACAAGCTGGCCAAGGACTATGGAGGAGATCCGGCTAGTGCCCTGCTGGAGGTGCTGGATCCGGAGCAGAATTTCAGCTTTACGGATCATTATATGAATGTACCATATGACCTCTCGAATGTATTCTTCGTATGTACGGCAAATCAGATCGATACCATTCCGGAACCGCTTCTGAACCGTATGGAGATCATCGAATTCCCAGGCTATTCCGAGCTGGAGAAGGAGAGCATCGCGAAGAAGCATCTGATCCCCCGGGCCTACGAGACCATGGGGATCCGGAAGAGTCAGCTGAAGATCTCAGATACGGCGGTACGGAAGCTGATCGCGGAGTACACCATGGAATCCGGTGTGCGGGGACTGAAGAAACGGATCGAGGGCATCTGCCGTCATGCGGCGGTACGGCTGGTGAAGGGAGAAAAGAAGCTCTCCGTCATTCCCGCAAACCTGAAGGATTATGTGGACGGACACGGCCTGCACCGTGACAAGGTGGATAAGCAGGCGGTGCCGGGCATCGTAACCGGTCTGGCATGGACCTCCGCCGGAGGCGAGATCCTGTATATAGAGACGAAGAAGGTGGCGGGGAACGGTCAGGTGATCATTACAGGCCAGCTGGGTGACGTGATGAAGGAATCTGTCTCCATCGCTCTTTCCCTGGTGAAGTCCCGTTTCCCGAAGGAGACGGAGGATCTCGGCAAGTTTGATCTGCATATCCATGTGCCGGAAGGAGCTGTTCCCAAGGACGGACCTTCCGCCGGAATCACCATTACCACAGCGCTGTCCTCCCTCTTTACGGGGCATAAGGTGGAGCCTACCATCGCCATGACGGGCGAGGTATCTCTCCGTGGAAATGTGATGCCCATCGGGGGTCTGCCGGAGAAGCTGATGGCGGCAGTCCGGGCAGGCGTGAAGACGGTCTTCATTCCGAAGCAGAATGTGGAGGATCTGGAGGACGTTCCGGAGGAAGTGAAGAAGGCGCTTACCATCACGCCGGTGGAGAAGGTAAAGGACGTGCTGGAGAAGACAGGCATACTTTCAAAATAAAGACGAAAAGGTTTTTTGTTCGACAAGGGGGTAACGTTTATGAAGAGATCAGAAGATATGGAAGAAGATCAACGGGGTGGAATATACCTTTGATAAGAAAGGCTATCTGGTGGAATAGGAATAGAAAAGTTAGCCGAGGCAAACAATATTACAATTGTCGAACTTCGTAGCTTGACTTGACGGCGGTAAACCTTTATACTATATGAGGTTTGGAAGAACTGTAACCTGCAGGTGTCAGGCGTCGGTGGCGCATTTTCGTACGATGCGGACATCCCGGGTTTCATCATATCATTAAAGAAAAGAGGTACAGAAAATGGCATCAATCGATCTCAGCAAGTACGGCATTACAGACGTACAGGAAATCATCTACAATCCGTCCTATGAGCAGCTGTTCAAGGATGAGATGGATCCGTCTCTGACAGGCTATGACAAGGGCGTGAACACAGAGCTGGAT
>CADBRW010000192.1 GCA_902797155.1 uncultured Lachnospiraceae bacterium | reverse complement strand
GGCCGATGGAGCAAAACAGGCTGATCGGAAGGCGGGAGAGGCGCTGCGTTATGGCCTGCCTGCATCCTACGATGAGAAGGGCCGGGCACAGACACTGCTTGTGACCATGTGGGACCATGCCTATGACATGGAGCTGACTCTCGGCTATACGGTCTTTCCGGAATGCGATGTGATCTCGCGTTCCGCGGTTCTGACGAATCACGGAAAGGCTCCGGTTACGGTGGAGCGGCTCATGAGTCTCAGCCTGGATATGGATTCGGAGCTTTACGTCATGTCCACCTTTAACGGCGCGTGGATCAGGGAAATGCATCGCACGGACACGGCTCTGGGAGCCGGAAAGCTGGTGAATGCCACAACCTCCGGAATCTCCTCCAACACGGCGAATCCTTTCGTCATGCTGTCGAAGCCCCATGCAACGGAGAATCACGGGGACGTTTATGCATTTAATCTGATCTACAGCGGGAATCATTACGAGGCTGCGGAGGTGAGTCCCTTCGGCAAGATCCGCTTCGTATCAGGCATCAATCCGGAGGGCTTCTCCTGGAAGCTGGAGCCGGAAGAGAGCTTTGCCGCGCCGGAGGCAGTGATGACCTTCTCGAGGGAGGGCTTCAACGGCATGAGCCAGAAGATGCATGCCTTTGTGCGGGAGCATGTGGTCCGCGGTTACTGGAAGAAACGGCCGAGGCCTGTGCTTCTGAACAGCTGGGAAGCATGTTATTTCAAGATCAATGAGAGTAAGCTCCTGAAGCTGGCCAGAGCCGGCAAGGAGGTGGGGGTGGAGCTCTTCGTCATGGATGACGGCTGGTTCGGTGACCGGAGCGATGACACCAGGGCCCTGGGGGATTGGGATGTGAACCGGAAGAAGCTGCCCAACGGCATCGAGGGCCTGGCAGCCAAGATTGAGAAGATGGGAATGAAGTTCGGTCTCTGGGTGGAGCCGGAAATGGTGAGCGTCAACAGCAAGCTCTACCGGAAGCATCCGGACTGGGCTCTGCAGATCCCGGATCATTTGCATTCCGAGGGACGGAACCAGCGTTTCCTGGACCTGACACGGACGGACGTGCAGGATTTCATCATAAAGAAAATGAGTAAGGTCTTCGGCACCCCCGGTGTGTCCTATATCAAATGGGACATGAACCGGTGCATGTCGGATGTGTATTCCTCCATGCTCCCTGCGGACCGGCAGGGGGAGGTGGGGCATCGGTACATTTTAGGGTTGTACAGAGTTATGTCAACCTTAGTGAAGCGCTTCCCGAAGATTCTGTTCGAGGGCTGTGCTTCCGGCGGAAACCGTTTCGATCTGGGCATCCTGTCCTTCTTCCCGCAGATCTGGGCCAGCGACGACTCGGATGCGGCGGCCCGGACGGAGATCCAGACCGGCTACAGCTACGGCTATCCCATGAGCACCGTGACGGCACATGTCTCGGATGTGCCGAATCATCAGACACTGCGGCGCACCTCACTGGTGACGCGATTTAATGTGGCGGCCTTCGGGGTGCTGGGTTATGAGTGCAACATTTGCGATATGAAGAAGACGGAACAGGCCTCCATCATCCGGCAGATCGCGCTGTATAAGGAGTGGAGGAAGGTGTTCTTCTTCGGGAATTTCTACCGCGGACGCGTGGCGACGGTGGGAGACGGCATGGGCGGTCTCGGCACCGGCGGAGCCCACGGGACGGCAACCTACAGCGTGCTGGCGCCCGTTGCCGGAAATGTGACGGAGTGGACCGTGGTCTCACCCGACAGAAAGCGGGCGGCAGGAATGCTGTTCCAGCTGCTGGCGCGGCCAAATGTCCCGACGGAGGTGTATCACGCCAAGGGGCTGATACCTGACCGGAAATATACTTTCCAGAACCAGGAAATGAAGTATGATATAAAGGACTTCGGAGGTCTGGTGAATACCGTGGCACCCATTCATGTGAAGCCGGATTCCTTCGTGCACAACATGATCGCGAAACGTGTGAAGATGGACGGTGAGACGGAGGATCTCGTGATGTACGGGGATGCGCTGATGCGGGCCGGCGTTCATGTGGCCCAGGCCTACTCGGGCACCGGGTACAGCGGAGAGGTGCGGCACATGCCGGATTTTGCGTCACGTTTGTATTTCATGGAGATGCTGTGATCGTCGTTAGGATGGGAGTGAGATGATACGTGGGTGAGTAGCGGGCGGTGACACTCACTTTCGTAATGGGGTCTGACCCCGTAAAGGATTAGTATTCGTCCAGGAAATGGTGCTTCACGCCGTCCTTCTTGTAGGCAATGACAGTGGCGAGATTTACATTTTCCACGCTGCTGAAGATATTCTTTTCAATAATGGGATCTTCCTTGGCCAGGCGGGCGATGAGCTGCTTTATGTCCTGGCGCTTGGAGCCGGTATCGGTCTCGCTTTCCAGATCAATGGCCTCCGTGAAACGGCAGGCACAGCGAAGGAAGGTGAGGCCGTTTGCGTCCCGCCATTTTTTGATGGCTTCCTCGCGGATGAGGTAGAGCGGACGGATCAGCTCCATGCCCTCGAAATTCGTGCTGTGCAGCTTCGGCATCATGGTTTGGATCTGACCGCCCCAGAGCATGCCCATAAGGATGGTCTCGATCACGTCATCATAGTGATGTCCCAGTGCGATCTTGTTGCAGCCGAGAGCTTTGGCGTTGCTGTAAAGATAGCCGCGGCGCATCCGGGCGCAGAGGTAGCAGGGGTTGTCCCCCACATCTGCCACGGAGTCGAAGATCTCCGAACGGAAGACACGGATGGGAATCCCGAGCTTCCTCGCATTTTCCAGGATCAGCTGATAGTTGCGGTCGTTGTAGCCCGGATCCATTACCAGGTATTCCACCTCGAAGTTTCGCTTGCCATGGCGGTACAGCTCCTGGAAGAGCTTCGCCATCAGCATGGAATCCTTTCCACCGGAGATGCAGACCGCGATCCGGTCCCCGTCCTGGATCATGTCGTAGGTGTTGATGGCCTTGGTGAATTTCGTCCAGGTATCCTTCCGGAACCGCTTCATCAGTCCCTGCTCCACGGCATGCACGTACTCCTGTTCCTCTTCGCTGAGAGGGACGGACAGCTCGTCGGGAATGAAGGGTGTAGTTGTCTTGAATTCTTTTTTGGCGTTTTTTTCCATAGTGAGTGAAGTATAGCATATCGAAGGAGGTGCGGTAAAGCAAAAATGCATGGTCCGACGGGACCGACTGTAACATTTTTGTAATGGGGTCAGACCCCCTTCTTGCTTGCATATGATGAAGGAAAATGTTAGAATGCAATTAACTATGGGACTTTATACGCTACTCGGAGTCTCACAAAAAGAAAGGACATAGAAAAATGAGCAAGAGTTTTGACGATCTGTTGGCAATGGTGAAGCAGTGCCCGAAGAAGAAGGTTTCCGTGGCAGTTGCGCAGGACAATGAGGTGCTTCTGGCAGTAAAGGCCGCAAAGGAGCAGGGAATCGCAGACAGCAT
>CADBRW010000191.1 GCA_902797155.1 uncultured Lachnospiraceae bacterium | reverse complement strand
GATCCCGACACAGGTATCTATCGTAGGTTTCGTAAATATCTGCCAGCTGACCGGTCTGTACGGTACATTCTGGCCGATGATCATCCCCGCAATCGCAGCTCCGACAACTGTTTACTTCATGAAACAGTACATGGAGACAGGTCTTTCACTGGAAATTGTTGAAGCGGCACGTATTGACGGTTCTTCCGAGTTTGCGACCTTTAACAGAATCGTACTTCCGCTTTTGAAGCCGGCTATGGCTACACAGGCGATCTTCGGATTCGTAGGAAGCTGGAATAACCTGTATACACCGTCGATCATCCTTGCAAACGAGCGTGCAAAGCAGACCATGCCTATGTATGTGTCTTCTTTGAAGGCAAATGATAAGGATCGTGACTGGGGTCTCATCTATTGCGGACTGTTTACCACAGTTCTTCCGATCCTCGTTATGTACTTCTTCTTATCAAAGTACATCATTGCCGGTGTAGCGCTTGGTGGTGTTAAGGAGTAGACGAAAGAAGAAGCAGAGTATAGAAAATCGTCCTTGTTACAGGCAACGATTTATGATATAATGCATCATACAAGAGCAGAGACGTTAGCTTCGTCTCTGCTCTTTTAAAGGTGATGAAAGAGAGGATTTCTCATGTCAGAGAATGAACGCGGCGCCGGACGGCAGAGGGAATGGAAGCTGAAAAAGGGTTTGGATGCTTTCGGAAACATGTTCGGTATCAATATATGCTTCGTGATCGGATGTCTCCCGGTAATAACCATCGGAGCATCCATTGCGGCTTCCTATGCCATGGCGATCCGCCTGCAGGAGAATGAAGAGGAAACAGTTGCAAGAGGATTTATTCATGAGTTTAAAAGGAGCTTTAAGCAGGCTACAATTGCCTTCCTGGGGCTGGTGGTGGCCGTTGCGGTTCTCCTTGCAGAATGGATTCTGATCAATACACAGAAGGGTGCCATTTCCGTTTTTTACACCATTGTTTTCTATCTGGAATTACTCTTTGTGGCGTTGATCCTGGCCTTCCTCTTCCCACTGATCGCAAGGTATCAGACGACCTTAAAACAGGCGGTAAAGAATTCCATCCTGCTGTCGGTAGGATACATTTGGAGTGCTGTGAAGATCCTTGTGGCATGGGTTGCACCCATTGCGCTCTCCATCATTTACCCGATCATCTTCCTTCATACATGGTATCTGTGGCTGCTTTTGGCATTCGGAGCCATATTTTACGGTACCTCCCATACTATTCGGCATGTCTTCAAGCAGAATGAAGATGCGATTCGTCAGACTGAAGAGGAAGCGGCAGAGGAGGCAAGGAAAAAGGAAGAAGAGGAACAGCAGCTGGAAGAGGGCAGAGCGGCTCTGATCGAAGGCCACCAGCGCCTGGCAGCGCGTGCTGCGGAGGAGGCTTCCCGTAAGGAGGCTGAGGCGGCAGAGGAAACTGAGGCGGCAGAGGAAACTGAGGCGGCAGAGGAAACTGAGGCGGCAGAGGATGCCGGGGCGGCAAAGGAAGCTGAGGAGGCTTCTGAGAAGCCTGAGAAAACCGCTGACAAACCGAAGCAGAACCAGGGCGGAAAGCAGGGCCAGGGCGGAAAGCAGGGCCAGGGCGGAAAGCAGGGCCAGGGCGGAAAGCAGAACCAGGGCGGAAAGAAGAACCAGGGCAAGAAGCAGAACCGCAATAAGAACGGTCAGCAATCCTCAAATAAGAATAATCAGTAAAATGTAAGGGCATTTTCCCGGTTCATTCCGGGAGGATGCCTTTTTTGATCGAAAAAAGAGTATTTTGGAAAGTCATGGAGTATAACTATAATGCAGGGCTTTCGGAAAGTGATCTGACTTGCCGGAAGGTGTTTCGTTCGAAGCGGGGAGGCGTGGGATGACGATACGCGAACAGTTTGAACATGAGGAGCATGAGCGGCTCAGCCCGTATGCGGCTTTCAGTGACAGCTCCCGGGGCAGGGAACGCCCGGAGGAGGAGAGCGATATCCGTACTGTCTATCAGAGAGACAGGGACCGTATCATTCACTGCAAGTCATTTCGCCGCCTGAAGCATAAGACTCAGGTCTTTCTTTCTCCCTACGGAGATCATTACAGGACCCGTCTTACACATACACTTGAGGTTTCCCAGCTGGCGCGGACCATTGCAAAGGCTGTGCGGGCAAATGAGGACCTGACGGAAGCCATCGCCCTGGGGCATGATATAGGTCATACACCCTTCGGGCATGCGGGTGAACGCGCCCTGTCCAGAGCCAGCGGACGGCCGTTTCTGCACAGTGAGCAGAGCGCCCGGGTGGTAGAAAGACTGGAGAAGAACGGAAGAGGATTGAACCTGACCTGGGAGGTAAGGGACGGTTTCCGAAATCACAGGACCAGTGCACGGCCGGCAACCCTTGAAGGTGATATCGTCCGTGTTTCGGATAAGATTGCATACATTAATCATGATATCGATGACGGGATCCGGGCCGGGCTTCTGACGGAGGAGATGCTTCCGGAGGAATGCACTGCAGTTCTGGGCCGCAACACCAGAGACCGGATCAACACCATTATTCTGGATACGGTGGATCAGACTATCGGGAAGGAAAGGGTTGCAATGTCCGAGCCGGTGGAGACGGCACTGTTCCGGCTTCGGGGCTTCATGTTCGAGGAGCTGTACCGCAATCCGCTTGCCAAAGGCGAGGAAGGGAAGGCGGAGGAAGTGGTTTCCATGCTGTACCGGCATTATCTGGAGAATCCGGAGGAGCTTCCTGCAGAATACCTGAAAATGATGGACGAGGGCGAGCCGCAGGACGTGGTGGTATGCGACTATATAGCCGGGATGACCGATAATTATGCGGTTTCGAAATTCCAGGAGATCTATCTTCCGAAATCCTGGACCGGTCTGTAGGCCGGGAGTGAAAGGAGTTACTATGTACTATCCCGAAGAGGTGGTAGAGGAGGTTCGGGCACGAAATGATATCGTGGACGTCATTTCCTCCTACGTGGGATTAAAACGAGCGGGCAGTAACTATACCTGCTGCTGTCCGTTCCATAATGAGAAGACCCCTTCCTTCTCTGTCAGCCGGCAGAAGCAGATGTTTTACTGCTTTGGCTGTCATGAAGGAGGAAATGTGATCAGCTTCATCATGAAGTATGAGCATTTTACATTTCCCGAGGCCCTGAAGAGCCTTGCTGACCGTGTCGGCTACGTTCTCCCTGATGTGGAACCATCTGAGGAGGAGAAGAAAAGGGCGAACAGAAAGCAGCAGCTGAGGGACGTGAACACGGCGGCAGCGGCATATTATCATTATCTGCTTACCAAGACGGAACGGGGAAAAACGGGGTATAAGTATTACCGGGAGAAGCGGGGCTTCACGGATGAGACCATCGGGAAATTCGGCCTGGGGTTTGCGGATATTTATGCGGATGATCTGCATAAGTACCTGAAGAAGAAGGGCTTCTCCGATGAGGTGATGCGGGATGCGGGGCTGGTGAGCTTCGACGAACGCAGGGGGGCTCATGACCGGTTCTGGAACCGGGTGATGGTTCCGATCCTGGACCAGAACGGAAAATGCGTGGCCTTCGGCGGACGTGTGATGGGAGATGCAAAACCCAAGTATATCAACACGATCGATACGGAGCTTTTTGATAAGAGTCATACGCTGTTCGGGCTTTATCTGGCCCGAAGAAGCAGGCGTCGCGGGGTGATCCTCTGCGAGGGCTACATGGACGTGATCACCCAGCATCAGGCGGGGTTTGACAACGCGGTGGCATCGCTGGGAACGGCGCTTACACCGGGACATGCGTCTCTGATCAAACGTTTCACCAAAGAGGTCTATCTGGCCTATGACAGTGATGCGGCAGGGACTACGGCGGCCCGTAAGGCGATTCAGACCCTGCGCACAGCGGGGCTGTCCCAGCGGGTGATCGATCTTTCACCCCATAAGGATCCGGATGAGTTCCTCTCCGCAGAGGGGGCTGAGGCATATGAGGCCCGGATACGGGATGCGGTGCCGGGAAGACTCTTCCTGATCCGTGTAACGGCAAGACAGTTCCGGCAGGATGATCCTGAGGAGAAGGCGGCCATGATCCGTGAGACCGCGCGCCAGATTGCTGAAATCGAGGACCCTGCGGAACGGGCCAGCTACTGTGAGACGGTGGCAAGGGAGTATGCGCTGGATGAACAGCTGCTCCGGCAGGAGGTGACTCGGATCGGCATGGCGGGAAACAGTTCACCGCCGGTTGAGGTCCGAAGCTCCGGAGCGCCTGCATCAGGAAGATCTGAGGGGGAACAGCCGGATCGGACAGAAGCACATTTGCTGACCTGGATGGTGAATAAACCGGTCCTGTTTGAAAAGCTGAAACCCTATGTGTCCGAAGCAGACTTTACCGGACGTGTGAAGGAGGTGGCGGATCAGCTCTTTGTCCAATATCGGGAGACCGGAAATGTGAATCCTGCAGCAATCCTCAGCAGATACGAGGAATCAGAAGATCAGAGAGAAATTGCAGGTATCCTTTCCAGTGAATTTCCCTTTGAAACGGACAGGGAAGCTGTTGAAAAGACTCTCACCGAGCTGATACGGAAGCTGAAGCTTCGGGAGGTGGACCGGAAGCTAAGGGCGGGTGAAGGAAATGCCTTCCAGCTTGCAAAAGAGAAGAAGGATATACAGAAGATAGTGATACATTTGTAAAAGAAAGGTTTAGAGGTATGGCAACGAAAAAGAAAACCGAAGTAGCAGAGGAAGTTGTTGAGACAGTTGTTGAGACAGTAGAGCAGGATGAGAAGAAGGCAGAGAAGAAAGCGCCTGCGAAAAAGACTGCTGCGAAGAAGACAACTAAGAAGGCGGAAACTGCAGAAGAGGCTGAGGCTGTGAAGGAAGCGGCACCGGAGAAGAAGCCTGCGAAGAAGAAGTCCTCCAAGAAGGCTGAAGAGCCGAAGAAGGATATGACTCCCGAGGAAATCGAAGCCGAGGCAAACCGTCTTCTGGCAGAGGCCGAGATGGAAAACCGCGTGGAGATGGATGAACTGAATCAGTCGGAGAGAGATGCACTTACGGCGCTGAATGATCTGGGCTTTGATTCAAAGAATGATGACGATTCCTCCATGACGGTGGAGCAGCTGGTCAATAATCCGGAGTACAAGAAACAGCTGGAGACCCTGCTTGCAAAGGCGAGAAAAGAGAAGAACGTGATCGAGGATGCCGAGATCATCGGAGCCTTTAAGGACAAGAGTCATCTGCTCACTCCGGACAGCTTCGGAGCTCTCCTGGAGTTCTTCGAAAGCAACGGCGTTGACGTACTTACGATCACTGAGGACGATGACGATCTGCCGGATGATGATCTGGATTTCCCGCTTTCCGATGAGGAGGAGCTGGAGCAGATCGATCTGGAACAGGTGGATCTGTCGGTTCCGGAGGGCGTCAGCATCGAGGATCCGGTGCGTATGTATCTGAAGGAGATCGGTAAGGTTCCCCTTCTTTCCGCAGAGGATGAGATAGAACTGGCAAAGAGAATGGAGGAGGGCGATGAGGCTGCCAAGAAGAAGCTGGCCGAGGCCAATCTCCGTCTGGTAGTCAGCATCGCAAAGCGTTATGTGGGACGTGGTATGCTGTTCCTGGATCTGATCCAGGAGGGTAATCTCGGCCTGATCAAGGCAGTTGAGAAGTTTGATTACCGTAAGGGTTATAAGTTCTCAACCTATGCAACCTGGTGGATCCGTCAGGCCATCACACGTGCTATCGCGGACCAGGCAAGAACCATCCGTATCCCGGTACATATGGTTGAGACCATCAACAAGCTGATCCGGGTATCCCGTCAGCTTCTGCAGGAGCTGGGGCGTGAGCCTGCACCGGAAGAGATCGCAGAGGAGATGGACATCTCCGTGGAGCGTGTTCGTGAGATCCTGAAGATCTCCCAGGAGCCGGTATCTCTGGAGACTCCCATCGGTGAAGAGGAAGACAGCCACCTGGGTGATTTCATTCAGGATGAAAATGTGCCGGTACCTGCTGAGGCGGCTGCGTTTACGCTTCTGAAGGAACAGCTGGTGGATGTCCTTGGTACCCTGACAGACCGTGAGCAGAAGGTGCTCCGTCTGCGGTTCGGACTTGATGACGGACGTGCGCGCACACTGGAAGAAGTAGGTAAAGAATTTAATGTTACCCGTGAACGTATTCGTCAGATTGAGGCAAAGGCGCTTCGGAAACTGCGCCATCCTTCCCGAAGCAGAAAACTGAAAGAATTCCTGGAGTGATGACTATGAGAGAATTGGGAACACGTTTACAGGCGATCGTAGATTACGTGAAGCCTGATCAGAGGGTGGCCGACGTGGGGTGCGACCACGCCTATGTCAGCATGGAACTGGCAGAGAAGAAGAACTGTACTGTGATCGCCACCGACATTAATGAAGGACCGCTGAAGACGGCGGCAGAGAACATTTACGGTGAACGTCTGGAGAAGAAGGTGGAGACCCGTCTCTCCAACGGGCTGGAGGCCATCGAGCCCGGAGAAGTGGATGCTATCGTGATCGCGGGAATGGGTGGTCATCTGATCACCGATATCTTAAGGGACGGTGCAGACAGACTCCGGCCGGGGATGCAGCTGGTGCTTTCTCCGCAGTCGGATCTCAGACTTGTGAGATACTCCCTCAGGAAGCAGAACATTTTCATAGAATCGGAGATGTGTCTTTCCGAGGGCGGAAAATGGTATTTCATCCTGAACTGTACTGTTGGAATGAGCCTTCCCATGGGTGTGCCGGATGAGGTGGCAAAGAAGGACATGAATTACGGATCCTATCTTCCGGAGCATCCGACGGAGGAGTTCAGAGCATTTTTGGACTGGGAAGCGAGGGGCTTTGATGTGCTGATCAAGGACCTTAAGAAGCAGCGTACGCCGGCTGCACGGGCGAGACTGGGGAGTCTGGAGAAGCAGCTGGATGAAAACCGGAGACTGCGCGAAGCCATCGGATAGAGATTTTGTATTTGATTAAGGAGAAGGAATGAAGGAAATCACAGTTACGATCCTTGATGGAGAAGAAAGAAGAGAACTGCGATTGGAAAGCGGTACGCCGCTGCGCCGGCTTGTGAATCAGGACCCGGACTACGGGAAGATGGCCGTGGCTGCAAAGATAGACGGGCGTCTTGTGGAATTGGGAGTTAAGCTGTATAAGCCGGCAGAGGTGGAGTTCGTTACCACCGCAGATGCCATAGGCTACGAAATATACATGCGAAGCCTGATCCTGCTGCTGGTACGGGCATATCATGAGGCATATCCGGAGAAACTGATCAGGGTGCTTTATTCCCTGGGGCAGGGTTTCTTCTGTACGGTATCGGACACGGAGAATCGTGTGGTGGAACCGAAACCGGAGGAGCTGGCGGCAGTAAAGAAGGTTATGCGGCGTCTTGTTGAGGAGAAGCTTCCAATCGAGAAAAAGGTGGTAAAGACCAGCGACGCCGTGCGTGTGTTCCACGAGCGCGGAATGGAGCAGAAGGCCGAGCTTTTCCGCTATCGGAGAGCTTCCCGGGTGAATCTGTATGAGCTGGACGGTTATGAGGATTATTTCTACGGGTATATGATGCCGTCCACTGCCGGGCTGTCGCGGTTCAACCTGATTCCGTTTGATGACGGTTTTATTCTTGTGGTTCCACGCAGAAACAGTCTGGAGGTGGGACGCGGAAAGAGTGCGCCTGAGTCGCTGTATACGGCTCTGCGTGAGGCAGAGGACTGGGGCTACCAGCTGGGAATCTCCGGAGTGGGACAGCTGAATACCGAGATCTGCAACGGACATCTGAACGATCTTATCCTGATCCAGGAAGCCATCATGGAGAAACATATCGCGGATATCGCGGAGGAGATCCATGCTC
>CADBRW010000190.1 GCA_902797155.1 uncultured Lachnospiraceae bacterium | reverse complement strand
TTTCCTCGCTGTCAACCGTATTCTTGTCACACCCGAGGGTCACCAGGGCGATATTCAACTTATTCTGTTCCATGATAGCGCCCTCCCTGTGGGTGAAATATTGTAAATCATATGACATGCAGTATCATGGCCTGATCCGTCAGTCGATCTCGGATATTAGATCCGTCCGCGGTGCATCAGTGCTGCCTGATAGGTATTTACCATCAGCATGGCGATGGTCATGGGGCCTACACCGCCCGGTACCGGAGTGATCTTGCCTGCAACCTCGGCGCAGGAATCATAGTCGCAGTCACCGCAGAGCTTCTTACCCTCTAATCTATGGATACCTACATCGATGACGGTTGCTCCCCCCTTGATATAGGAAGCATCGATCATCTTCGGCTTTCCGATGGCTACCACCAGGATATCCGCCCGCTTGGTAACCTCCTTCAGATCCTTTGTATGGGAATGGCAGATGGTCACGGTTCCGCTCTCACGGAGCAGGAGCATACCCATGGGCTTGCCAACGATATTGCTTCGTCCGATCACTACGCACTCCTTGCCGTCGATCTCCACATTGCTCCTCTTCAGAAGCTCAATGATACCGGCGGGTGTACAGGATACAAAGCCTCTCTCACCAATGGAAAGACGTCCCACGCTTTCCGGATGGAAGCCGTCCACATCCTTATCCGGAGAGATCCGGCGGATCACGCGGTCCTCGTTGATCTGCTTCGGAAGCGGAAGCTGTACCAGGATACCGTCCACGGTATTGTCCTGATTCAGTTCATCGATCAGGGAAAGCAGCTCCTCTTCCTTTGTATTTGCGGGAAGCTCGTAAGAAAGGGACTTGATCCCCGTGTACTCACAGGCCTTCTTCTTATTGCTTACATAGACACCGGAAGCCGGGTCATTTCCTACAAGGATCACGGCGAGAGTCACCTCGATTCCGTCCTCCTTCAGAGTGGCGACCTTATCGCGTACTTCGTCCTTTATATCCTGGGATATCTTCTTTCCATCAATGATCTCTGCCATAATTGCTTCCTCCTGATCTGTAGCTGTAATTTATTCATATATTTCGCTATGTTACGTGGTTCGTCCGTCATACGGTTAATGCAGCGCCGTGTCAGAACAGTCATATGGTTAATGCAGCGCCGTGTCAGAACAGTCCCACGGTCTGTCCGTTCTCGTCGATTCCGATGCGTTCTGCCGCAGGTACCTTCGGGAGACCCGGCATAGTCATGATGGAACCTGCAATGGCCACCACAAAGCCTGCTCCGGCGGATACATAGATCTCACGGATGCTGACGGTAAAGCCCTCCGGCCGTCCCAGCAGCTTCGGATCATCCGAAAGGGAATACTGGGTCTTCGCCATGCAGACAGGCATACTGTCGAAGCCGAGAGCCTTTATATCTGCAAGAGCCTTCTTCGCCTCTGCCGTATACTCCACATCCTTAGCACCGTAGATCTCTGTTGCAATGGTACGGATCTTCTCTTCCACGGAAAGCTCCGTATCGTAAATGGGATGATACTCCGTCTTCTCCTCATCCAGCAGTCGAAGCACCTCTTCTGCCAGTTCGGCTCCGCCTTCTCCGCCCTTGGCCCAAACCTCGGAAACAGTCAGCTTTACGCCCCGCTCTGCGCAGTAGCTGCGAACGAAATCGATCTCCGCATCGGTATCCGATACGAAACGGTTCAATGTCACCACCAGAGGAAGTCCGAACTTCTTCAGGTTCTCGATATGCTTGCCCAGATTGCAGATTCCGGCTGCCAGCGCATCCAGATTCTCCTCCGAAAGCTGATCCTTCGGAATTCCGCCGTTGTATTTCAGTGCACGTACCGTTGCAACAAGAACTGCCGCATCCGGTGTAAGTCCTGCCATCCGGCACTTGATGTCCAGGAACTTCTCAGCCCCCAGATCCGCACCGAAGCCGGCTTCCGTAATGACATAATCCGCGCTTCGAAGAGCAGTCTTCGTGGCACGAACGGAATTGCAGCCATGCGCAATATTTGCAAATGGGCCGCCATGTACGATGGCCGGTGTATGCTCCAGGGTCTGGAGCAGATTCGGACGGATGGCATCCTTTAAGAGCACCGTCATGGCACCTACCACCTTCAGGTCTGCAGCCGTTACAGGCTCACCCTTATAATTATATGCTACGATGATCCGTGACAGGCGGTCGGACAGGTCGCGTAAGTCCTCCGCCAGACAGAGGATCGCCATAACCTCCGTGGCTACAGTAATAATGAAATGATCCTCACGGACCACACCGTCCATCCGCTTTCCCATACCGATCACGATATTCCGGAGAGCACGGTCATTCATGTCCAGACAACGCTTCAGCACCACCCGCTTCGGATCAATGCCCAGCTGATTTCCCTGCTGCAGATGATTGTCCAGCGCAGCCGCCAGCAGATTGTTGGCACTGGTGATAGCGTGGAAATCTCCCGTAAAATGAAGGTTCAGCTTCTCCATGGGAACAACCTGGGAATATCCGCCACCGGCTGCTCCGCCCTTAACGCCGAAGCAGGGTCCTAGTGAAGGCTCACGAAGTGCGATCATGACCTTCTTTCCTGCTCTCTTCAGCGCATCACCGAGTCCGATGGTCACCGTTGTCTTTCCTTCACCGGCAGGTGTGGGATTGATGGCGGTTACCAGGACCAGTCT
>CADBRW010000189.1 GCA_902797155.1 uncultured Lachnospiraceae bacterium | reverse complement strand
CCCCTTCATAAGAAATACCGCCGGCCACATAGCCGCATTAAAATCGATAAGCAGCAACAGATATCCGAGCGAATTAGGATTGTCTTTATCCCTTAAAAGGATCTCAATCGCCGCAACCGCCAATGCAACCATGATAAACACCCATACCTTGATCAATGTTCCCTTCAGATTAAGCTTTTCCTTCTCAAGCTCCAGTTCCATTAAGCGGATCTCATCTTCCACTTTTGTATTTCTTCCACACTGTTTACATTTCGGATCCATCATCTTCATGTAATTCCACCTCCTTACGAATAACAGTTGCGATATATTGATTTACTTCCTTCTGATCCTTCTGATCCTACCATACCACAGAACGGAGTCCCAAAAACCGTACAGTAAAAGCCCGGCATTAAATACCGGGCTCATTTCGTAGATTCAACATCTCGTTATATTTTGTGTTTTCCTCCGACGATTATAGGAATTAGGTTTTCTATTCGTCTTCCATCTCTGAAAGAGCTTTAATCTCATAGTGAATAACATCATCAGTAAAGACGTCAGAAAGAAACTCCGCGTGAAGTGAATCCTCCGTTTCCATCACAAAGAAATGTTCCGGATAATCTGTATAAACAATTTCTTTCGGATGCTCAATACACATTGCATCCAGTGCATTCTTCAAATCACGATCAAAGTCTTTCTTCATAGCCGCACGAGCTGTAGCTATGTCATCATACACAACAAAATCAGGCGACCAGGTACGATTATCGATGGTCATCAAAATGTACTTTTCCTCATCCATTCTAATTCCTCCGTATTAAGATTACAATCATTCTCAGTCAAAACTCCACTCATCGTCCGGCAGTTGTTCCATCATCTCTTTTCTGACCGCTTCCTGCCCTTTGATTGCTGCCATGAGGCTGTTTCTGTACATTGCGTCGCCGTCCATCACCATGTTGTACAGATAGTTCTCCGCCTTCTGATAGCAGATCAGAGCATTCTCCAGTTTCTTCTCTGTTCCAAGGCCGTGGAAGAACATTTTCCCCAGGCGGAGATACACCTGTCCGGCAACCTTCGGTGCCGCCTCATCTGTCATGGTATCCAGGCAGCGCATATAGATCTCAAAGGCTTCCCTCTCGTTCTTCTCAACATAGTAGCCGTTCAGATACATGTCACCGATCTTGTACAGGGAGATCAGATGTCCGTCAAATGCACCCAGTGCAAAATAATGGAAGGCCTTCTCGTAATCCGGCTCCATATCACGACCATAGTAGTAACAGTAACCCAGGTTTTCCTGTGCCTGACGGTCTCCATTCGCAGCAGCCATCTTATACAGTTCTACCGCCTTGCTGAAGCTCTGCTCAAAGCCTCTGTGACCGTCATAGTACTGCGCACCCAGATCATTCATCGCACCGGCATCCCCTGCAGCGATTCCGATCTCATACAGTCCCTTCACAAATTCGATCAGGTCCTGCTGGAATTGCTTCGGCTTATCGCATTCCATGATTCTGGTAGCGATCCGCGGTGCCTCTCCGATCGGGAGGTCATTTGTTTTCAGCTCTTCATCAATAACTCTGCAGATCTCCGGAAATTCCTCTTCATCCAGAGTGTCCTTGATCATATTCAGTAGTGCATATAGATTCATCTCATTTTTCATTTTTTGCACCTCCATCAAGTGCTATTTCGTTTCTTCTGATCTTAGCATACCACAGAACGGAGTCCCAAAATCCGTACAGTAAGAGCCCGGCATTAAATACCGGACTCATTTTATTGATCCTCATTTCGTTGATTCAGCATCTCATTATACCTTGCATTTGCCTCCTGGTTTTCCTTCTTGATGCGCCAGCTCTCGATCTCTGTCCGGATGGCGAGCATCTCGTCCACGACCTCTTCCACCCGTTCAGGTTTCACCTTGTCCAGATAGGAGGTCATGCGCCACATGGCCTTCGGACTCCCGAGATTCTTCGCGATTTCATCTCCAAGTTCTCTCGGGTAGCCCAATGCCATGAGGCTGTCCATCATTTCCTTTTTGGCATAGCTCCACTCCTGCTGATTCTGTGTCATCCTTACTCTCCCGTTCTAATCCCTGGTCTCGCAGAGAGTGATCGTCAGCACATCGTCTACTGACGGATGCTTTACGAAATAATCGGTCGTCTCCACCGTATGATATTTCCCGTCATCTCCCATTTGCTTTGTCACCAGGGAGATGGCATTCTCACCGCGCTCATGCGCCTGAAGCAGATTCTGCCTGTCAAATGTATCAGCAAACGCCTTCTGATCGTCGGGATGCATGGTCGACGTTCCGTGCATGATCAGCTCATCAAAGATACCCGTTGACGGACAGGAGGTGGTCGAGAAGTTCTCGTAGGCCATCATATAGAAGCTGTTTCGGGTCAGATTTGCAAAAATGATCAGCGGATACCGCATGAATACGGCATCCATAAGAAGCTGCTGGGCGCTGGCGGGAGTCTGAATCTTCAGGATATCCTCTTTCTCCATGAGCTCTCGGTGCTCAACCATAAGCGCCAGATAATCTTCCTCAGGCATAGGCTTCGCATAATAGTAGCCCTGGATCTTCTCACAGTTGCAGGTGCGAAGGAATCCTAGCTGTTCCATGGTCTCAACGCCTTCCGTCACTGTGGTCATTTTCAGTCGATGTGCGAAAAGGAAGATACTTTCCAGTACGATCCTCTCCTTCTCATCTTCACAGTTGTGATTGAGAAGGGATTTGTCGATCTTCAGGGTGTCTACCGGCATATCCTTTACAAACTGCAGAGAAGACAGTCCGCTTCCGAAATCATCGATTGCAACCGAATACCCTTCGGCCCGGATTGAACGTATCCACTCTTCGATCCGCTCGGACTCATCCACCAGGGCGGATTCCGTGATTTCCACCTCAAAGAGCTTATGCGGGATCTCATGCGAATCAATGATCCGATTCAGCTTCTCCACGAAATCAACCTCATTTACATGCCACCTGGAGAAATTCACAGAGATCGGAACTTCCGTCTTCGCATTTATCTGCTTACGGATCGTCCTGCATGCCTCTTCCACCATGTACCAATCCAAATCTATCACGGCTTCCGTCTTCTCCAGCTCCGGAATAAAGAAATATGGCGGAACAACCTCCCCATCCTCTTTGATCCAGCGGACCAGCGCCTCCGCACTGACGATCCGGTTCGTGATCGCATCATACTGAGGCTGATAATATGCCCGCAGCTCATGCTTCTCCATAGCTTCCTTAACAGCAGAAATAATGTCCTTATTCATGTCCCCCTCCTCGTTCCGCT
>CADBRW010000188.1 GCA_902797155.1 uncultured Lachnospiraceae bacterium | reverse complement strand
TGTTCGCCCCGAGGACTGCCATGGAACCCATGTGCATGAGAACCGCTCCGTCCCCGTCGATGCACCAGATGCGGCGGTCCGGCTTATTCAGGGCAACTCCCAGCGCGATAGATGAGCTATGGCCCATGGAGCCTACCGTCAGGAAATCATACTGATGTCCCTGTCCGTTCGCCTCACGGATCTCAAACACCTCCCGGCTGGCCTTGCCCGTGGTGGAAATGATGGGATCCTCACCGGAGGCCTGCAGGACGTGACGGATGATCTCTTCACGGATCATCTGATTGTCATTCCTGTATTCCACCTTCTCCGTGAATTCAAGGGCACCCTTCCGGATCACAAAGGCCACATCCTTGCCGCTCTTCAGGATCTCACGGAATTCTTCCATGACAGCTGCCAGCTCTTCCTCCGTGGTATCCTTACCGATCACATAGGGAGTGATATCCATATCCTCCAGCAGCTTCAGCGTCACCTCACCCTGATAAATGTGCTGCGGCTCATCATGCACTCCCGGTTCACCGCGCCAGCCCACCACAAAGATCATGGGAATGGCGTAGACCTTGTCATTCAAAAGACTTGCCACGGGATTGATGATATTTCCCTCACCGCTGTTCTGCATATAGACCACCGGAACCTTACCGGTTGCCAGATGGTAACCTGCAGCCAGTGCCGTACAGTTTCCTTCATTTGCGGCAATGATATGATGCTTCGGATCGATACCGTAGGTATACATCAGATAATCACAGAGTGCCTTCAGCTGCGAATCCGGAACTCCCGTAAAGAAGTCCGCATCCAGCTGCTTTACAAAGCTTTCAACCTTCATTCTCTTCTTCCTCTATCGTTACATTTTCATAAACATATATTTCGGTCAGCCCGCCGGTTCAGCACCCGTCACACAGGCATCAGGATCCTGTGATACAGCCGGTCTATGGTATCCTCATCCAGAGCGATGGGATGATTCTTCAAACGGTCCGGATTTACGGAGGTCTTAAGCTCTCCGTACTGTGCCTCATCTGCTTCCGGAACCGCAAGCTCCAGCCTCCGGAATATCTCTTCCAACTTAGCCGCGCCACCCTCAGCGTCCTCACAGCCCATGGCCCGTCCCAGCTCATTCAGGGTATCCTTCAGATACGTCTTACCCCGGGGATCTATGCATTGCTCCGTATTCCCGATCATCCAGGGAAAAAGAACTCTGTCACAGAGGATAGCCGCATGTCCGTGAGCCACGCCAAAGAGACTTGTAAGCTTATAGCACATGGCATGTCCTGCCGTGGTCTGGGTGATATTGATGGCCCTGCCTGCCAGATTCGCGGCACGGAGCATCTCCCTCCGCCCCTCCTCCGTATTTGCAAGGTAGCCATCCATATGACGGAGGATCAGTCCGATGGACTCACGGCTGTAGCTCTGACTCTCCTTCGTGCTGTTCACCGACCAGAAGGACTCAACTGCATGGCAGAGTGCATCCATCATAGTCGCCTTCTTCTGATACTCAGGAAGTGTCCTTAACGCCCCCGGGTCCATAAGCGCGATATCCGGTATACAGGACATTCCGGTTACCGACTGCTTCTTTCCCTGATAATAGATCACTGCAAAGCGGGTAGCCTCACTTCCCGTTCCGGCCGTGGTGGGCATAGCCAGGAAAGGCACCACATTTTCAGGAACCTCCCGGGTAAGAAATGCCCCGTCTTCTCCGTTACCCTGCATTCCGCTGTAGATGCGGATGCACTTGGCCACATCCAACGCCGAGCCGCCGCCTACTGCCAGGATGGCCTGACAGCCCTTTTCCCGGAAGAGGCGTACCCCCTCCAGCACCTGCTCATACAGCGGGTTGGGCTGGAATTCCTGAAAGGGAACAAGACATACGCCCTGCTCCTCTTCCCGCTTCAGAAAGGCGTTCAGCTCCTCCAGAAAGCGAACGGAGGTATCACATACGAAGAGAACCGGCTCACGTCCGGCCTCGGCCAGCCAGTCATGCAGTGCCTGATAATCCTCTTCGACGAAAATCATTTTCTGTTCCATCTCTTAATCCTCTGCCGGGATCAGTCGAATGATCTCCTGAAAAGGCATCAGCATGGCATCACATTCCTGGGCTCTGTGATTCTCCAGGATCATGGTTGCTGCCGTCTGGATCGCCGGCACCGTTGCACGCATCAGTTGATTTGCATAAATGATGATATTGGCGCCCAG